>JBDSRT010000169.1:0-3210 GCA_039929165.1 Ginsengibacter sp. | reverse complement strand
TCATCAGCGCTGCAGCAGGTTTATTTGTTGACAGCTATGATAAAAATCCTGTGTTGTTGAACTATGGCGTCGAAGAATTCAGATTTACAAAACCGGTTTACCCGGGTACATCAATACACATCAGGTTCACTTGTAAAGAAAAAATTTCTCAGGATATAAAAGATGAGAACGATATTGCCAAAGGCATTGTAAAGTGGTATGTTGAAATTATAGATGATACCGCAGAACTCTCAGGAGTTGGTACAATACTTACAATGGTTGCAAAGAAGACTATTAATTAACAGGAATCAATAAAACAATAATCAATGGACGGAACAGTTCGGGCACACAATGAACATGGTATTACAACAATAGAATTTCATCATCCTCAAAGCAATTCATTACCTTCTAAAATACTTGATGAACTCAGCCACGAAATTCATTTTGCTGGCACGCATCATGAAACAAAACTCATTATTATAAGATCGGTAGGCGACAATGTGTTCTGTGCCGGTGCAAGCTTCGATGAGCTTTCAGCCATAACAGATGAAGCAGGCGGTAAAAAATTTTTTACTGGCTTTGCCAAAGTGATCAATGCCATAAGAAAATGTAATAAGCTGGTGATTGGCCGCATACATGGCAAATGTATTGGCGGTGGCGTAGGCCTTGCTGCAGCCTGTGATTATGCGATCGCTACAAATAATGCAGAAATAAAACTCAGCGAATTATCAATAGGCATTGGGCCTTTTGTGGTAGGACCAGCCATTGAAAGAAAGATTGGTTTATCGGCCTTTTCGCAACTCGCTATTGACTCTTCGCTTTGGCGCTCGGCAGACTGGGCTAAGCGTAAAGGCCTGTTTGCCGAAGTACATGAAGGTATTGGTAATATGGATGAATCTATATTCAGGCTTTCAAATGCTTTGGTACATTATAACCCTGAAGCTATGCAACAATTAAAAAATATGTTTTGGAAAAATACTGAAAACTGGGATGCTTTGCTGGAAGAACGTGCCAAAATAACCGGCAAACTGGTGTTAAGCAATCATACAAAAACGGCCATAGAAAAATTTAAAATCGCAAAGGTGAAAAAGCGATAAGAATTAAATATTCAATCCACCGCAAACACTTATTACCTGCCCGGTTACATAAACACTCAAATCACTGGCGAGATATAAAGAAGTATTCGCCACATCTTCAGCCGTACCAAATCTGCCAAGGGGAATGCCGCTTTTATATTTATCAGCGCCCTCACCATCTTTCAGAAAACTGGTCATATCGGTTTCGATAAAACCTGGTGCTATAGCATTACAGCGAATGTTACGGCTGCCGATCTCTTTGGCAATTGATTTTGTAAAACCTATTACGCCGGCTTTACTGGCTGCATAACTGCTTTGGCCGGCATTTCCCATTTCACCAATAACGCTGCTCATATTTATAATGCTGCCTTTCTTACCTTTCATCATGGGTCTTATAACATGTTTGGTTATGTTATAAACGCTTTTGAGATTAGTATTCATTACATCATCCCATTGTTCTTCCGTCATCCGCAGCAATAAATTATCTTTCGAAATACCAGCATTATTTACGCAGATATCAATGGTGCCAAATTGTTTAATAACATCGTTAATTAATGCTTCACCATCAGCATAAATGGCCGCATTGCTTTTATAAGATTTCGCCTGTACGCCAAATGCTTTTAATCTTTCTTCAAGTGCTAAAGCTTTTTCTTCACTGCTTAAATAAGTGAAAGCAATATGCGCTCCGTGCTCTGCAAATTTTAAAGCAATGCCTTCACCAATTCCACGACTTGCGCCAGTGATCAATGCTACTTTGTTTTCTAATAATTTCATGATGATATTTATAAACCACTATTTGTTTAAGAAGTTACCGCTTTGAATTTATGTTCGTTCGTAAAGGATAAAATATCTTCCACATAATTCCTGTCATTACTAAGTCTCGGTACTTTGTGTTGCCCGCCCAGCTTGCCTTTGCCTTTAAGCCATTTACTAAATGTGCCTGATGGTAAAACTCTTACCACCGGCAATCTTAAGGCAATATCTTTATAACGCTTAGCTTCATAATCACTATTTACAGTTTTTAAAGCCGAGTCCAGTTCGGTTATAAAGGCCTGAATATTTTCAGGGTGTTTGTCAAATTCAATCAGCCATTCATGAGCACCATTATTATCCTGACTAAAGTACATTGGCGCAGCGGTATAATCATTTACAATAGCGCCGGTTTTTTCAGAAGCCAGGGCAATAGCTTTATCGCTATTGTCTACAATGATCTCTTCGCCAAAGGCATTCATGTAATGTTTTAACCGGCCGGTAACTTTTATTTTGAAAGGTCTTAAATGTGTAAACTGAATGGTATCGCCAATAAGATACCGCCATAAACCGCCATTTGTACTAATCACCAAAGCATAATTCTGATGCAGTTCTACTTCCGAAAGTCCAATGGTCTTCGGGTGCGCTTTGCCATATTCACTTACCGGCATAAACTCATAAAAAACACCGTGATTGGTAAAGAGCAACATGCCATCTTCTTCCGGCGTATCCTGTGCTGCAAAAAAACCTTCGCTGGCATTATACATTTCCAGGTAGTTAATCTTTTCACCGATAAGCTTATCAAGTTGCTCACGGTAGGGCGTAAAAGACACGCCGCCATGAATGTATAATTCGAGATTAGGCCAAACTTCTTTTAAATATTTTTTACCCGTGAGATTCAGGATCTTTTTTATTAAAACGATGGTCCAGGTCGGCACGCCTGCAAGCGATGTTACATTTTCGTTGATGGTGCTTTGGGCGATGTTCTCGATCTTACTTTCCCACTCATCGCTTAGTGCAATACTTAATTCAGGTGTGCGTAGCCAATGCCCCCAGAAGGGCGTGTTCTGTAATAGCACTGCACTTAGATCCCCATAATGCATATTTTCATTGATCTGGTGTACCTGGTGACTTCCGCCAATCACTAAACTTTTCCCGGTAAGCAGATCACTGTCGGGGAAGTTTTTATAGTAATGCGTTAAAACATCTTTAGAACATTGAAAATGTGTGTCAGCAAGGCTTTCATCGCTTACAGGTATAAATTTGCTTTTATCTGACGTGGTGCCGCTACTTTTTGCAAACCAGTTTAGCGGCGTATTCCAAAGAATATTTTCTTCACCATTCATCATACGTACTATGTAAGGCTTAAGGTCATCATACTCATGAATAGGCACCACCCTTTTAA
>JBDSRT010000168.1:0-2950 GCA_039929165.1 Ginsengibacter sp. | reverse complement strand
TTTTGATATTTTGGAAAGTTACTTATTAATATCTGGTTGCGGTTTCCAAAAACACAATATGTTCTATCGTTCGCCGTTAGGTTTTTATTACAAAAATCGGTAATGTTTTCATTTATTTAAGTAACATCAGCAGGTTACCACATTAAAATAAATATGATATATTTAAGTCACTTAGTAAGAACCGACAGGTTGGCAAGATTAGTGAGAGTAGAAAAAACGTTCTCAACAAAGCCGTACATGCAGAAAATTTTTTTAAGATTATTGTACATTGCTACGAGGATAAGGCATTCTGAAGTTCCAAAAAAATATAGAAATTACATAAGAGACAATTATTACAGCCGGCTACTCCAGGCAAATTATTTTTATCAGGATTATATCAATAAAAAAACTTATAAGGTTATAAGTTACCATGGAGAATTTCAACAGGAATTAACTTTCGTATTGCCCTTTGCTTATTGGCACCATTTAAATGGAACACTTAGTCAAACAATTTCCTGCACAAACACTAAAGAGCTTTATTTTTTTAGTAAGAATCACGTAGAACATTTTACGGAAAGAGACTGGATGCACGACGAACAGTACGAAATTCCGAACATGACCCATAACAGGGACTTCTCTTATAAAAAATGGGCACGTGTTCCTTTAAAGGAAACTTACAAAAATGACATCTTTGTTTTTGATAAGCCACTGCTAATTATTGCAAATAAATACAATACAGAGTGGGAGCAATCTCCGCTTAATTACTTTAATAAAAAAACCTTAGAAAAGATTTTTTTAGCTTACGGTGATAAATACCAGATTGTGTATAACAGGCCTTCCGTTAAAGAAATTGTTCATGACAATAGTTGGATATTAGATTTGGACGAGTTTCAATGGATTCGGGATAATTTTCCTGGTGTGCTTCTTCTTTCTGATTTAATGCCTTCTGATAATTCGGTTGTAAAGAATTTTAATCATTTACAATTGATGGTGTATGCTAATTGCAGTCGCTTTATTTCTGTTCATGGTGGCACAAGCGCCTTAGCTAGCTACTTCGGTGGCGTAAATATTATTCTTTCCAAAAGTGGTATTGAGCATTATTTTAAAGAATTTGAAACTATCTTCCCGGCATTATCAGGGGCAAAAATTTTACACGCAACTACAGAAGAAAAAATATTCAAATATCTAAAAGAGCATTATTAATATTTCATTGCCGCAACATATTAAAAGCTCGATTTTGCCGATGTTGTTTACAAAATACTTAGCATGCAGTCACTTACAAATAAATGGGATTGGACAATAAGTTCTAAAACCACTTATTGGAACGAAAGCCTGAAAACACTTTGGTCTTACCGCCATTTCCTAATGAGCCTGGTAAGAAAAAATTTCTTGCTCAATTACCAGCAGACCATTCTTGGACCAGTATGGATTTTGTTTCAACCATTAATTACACTTGCAATATATGTAACAGTGTTTGGCCGATTGGTTGGCGTATCTACCGGCACAGTGCCACAGGTCTTGTTTTATTTTTCAGGAATTGTTTTGTGGAATTTTTTTAATGACACATTCAGCGACATCTCCGGCACATTTAGATCGAATGCGCATATTTTCAGTAAAGTTTACTTTCCACGTATCATTATTCCCTTATCAGATTTAATTACGCAGTTTTTTAGGTTTTCAATACAATTCGGATTTCTGCTTATTATGATTGCCTATTACGTTTTTGTAAGACATGCTACGCTACACGTTTCTAATTGGATCTTTGCTTTTCCCTTAGCTATTATTTTAGTTGGCGGTACGGCATTTGGAGCCGGCGTTATCTTTTCTGTGATCACTGCAAAATACCGTGACATGGCAAATTTTGGGTCACTAATAATCAGGTCGTTAATGTTTCTTACACCTGTTATTTATCCATTAAGTTATATCTCGGAATCACTCAGGTGGATCGTAATGATAAATCCTCTCACCCCTCTTTTTGAATTATTTAAATTATCACTTTTAGGGGAAGGCACAGTAAATCCATACCAGCTTTTGTATAGTATTGTGTTTATGCTAGTGCTTGTTATATCGGCCTTACTATTATTTAATAAACAGGGCGATAAATTAATTGATGTGCTATGAGTGCAGCAAATAACGATATTGTAATCAGCATAAAAGATTTGTCGAAAGTTTACCGGTTAGGGACTATTGGCACAGGATCTTTAAGACAAGACCTGACGTTCTGGTGGCACAAGAGTGTGCTTAGAAAACAAAATACATTTTTTGAATCAGCTACAAATTCAGTTGCGGAAGAACACAGCAGGGGTATTTTATGGGCTTTAAGAGATGTAAGTTTTGACGTAAAACGGGGGGAAGCATTAGGCATAATAGGCAGCAATGGCTCTGGAAAATCCACCATGCTTAAAATTATCTCAAGAATTGTAAAGCCTACAAGAGGCACAGTAAATGGTAAGGGAAAAGTAGCAAGTCTCCTGGAAGTAGGTACTGGCTTCCATCCGGAGTTAACGGGCCGTGAAAATATTTATATAAGTGGATATACACTTGGTATGAGTAAAGCTGAAATCAACAGTAAATTTGACGAAATCGTCGATTTTTCCGGCATTGAAAGTTTTATTGATACGCCTGTTAAGCGATATTCGTCAGGTATGTATGTACGCCTTGCATTCGCTGTAGGTGCTCACCTTGAACCAGACATTTTAATTGTTGATGAGGTGTTGGCTGTGGGCGATGCAGACTTTCAAAAAAAATGTCTCGGCAAAATGCGTGAAGTATCACATGCTGATGGCCGAACCATCATATTTGTAAGCCACAATATGCAGGCAGTTAAAAATTTATGTGATAAAGCGGTGTGGCTGGAGAAAGGTGTTATGCGAGACTTTGGACAATCATCAAGTGTAATTAATAATTATGTTTCCAGTAATCAGAAACATCATCTTGGACAGGAATTTACAAACCCTGAATCCGCTCCTGG
>JBDSRT010000167.1:0-4040 GCA_039929165.1 Ginsengibacter sp. | reverse complement strand
GCAAATCAACTTGATTCTGCCCTCGTCTTTACGCAAAGAGCTTATGAATTAGATAGTACTGATAACGGTAAGCTTACTTTGGGTTACACTCCATATGTTTTGGGCAATATTTATTACAAAAAAGGATATTATCCATCTGCTATAAATTATTACAGGGTAGCCATTACGATTAGTAAACAACAGAACGTTAAAAAGGACCTGATGGATGCTTACAATGGAATTTCGAAAACATTTATAAAAACCAGCCAGGTTGACTCTGCTATTTTTTACTCCAAGCTAACACTTTTGGAAGGTAAGTCAACCGCTTACCCTTTGGGTATGTTGAATGCCTATACTGCATTATCAGGCATTTATAAATCTCAGCATAATACCGATAGTTCGGTTAAGTATAATGAATTGACCGCATTTATAAAAGACAGCATTTTCAACAAGGAGAGAGTAACACAATTCCAAAATCTTTCCTTTTCAGAACAACTTCGCAAACAGGATATAGATGCGGCTCAAAAGCAATATCAGAACAAAATAAAAATATATGCCTTGTTGGGAGGTCTCGCAGTATTGCTTTTATTAGCAGGAATACTTTGGAGAAACAACCAAAATAAGCAAAAAGCAAACGCACTTCTTCAAAAGCAAAAGCAGGAGATAACCACGCAAAAACTTCTAGCAGAACAATCATTACAAGAGCTTAAAACTACCCAGGCTCAATTAGTACAAAGGGAAAAAATGGCTTCTCTCGGTGAGCTTACAGCAGGCATTGCACACGAAATTCAAAACCCGTTAAACTTCGTCAATAATTTTTCTGAAGTAAATAAAGAATTACTTGGTGAATTAAAAGTAGAAATTGAAAAAGGGAATTATGAAGATGCAAAAGAGATAGCTCAGAATGTTATAGATAACCAGGAAAAAATAAACCATCACGGCAAGCGTGCTGATGCCATTGTAAAAGGTATGCTGCAACATTCACAATCAAGCAAAGGACAGAAACAACTTACTGATCTCAATGCATTAGCTGACGAGTATTTAAGATTAAGTTATCACGGATTCAGGGCAAAAGATAAAATGTTCAATTGCGACATACAAACCAATATCGATCAAAGCATTGGAAAAATAAATATCATACCGCAAGATATTGGAAGAGTATTATTAAATTTATACAACAATGCTTTTTATGCGGTCAGTGAAAAGAAAAAGCTAGCCGCTAAAGGCTATCAGCCAACAGTAAGCGTTTCCACAAACAAATTAGACAGTAGTATAGAGATCAAAGTTGAAGACAACGGCAACGGCATCTCTCAACACATAGTTGATAAAATTTTTCAACCTTTTTTTACAACGAAGCCAACAGGCCAGGGGACCGGTTTAGGATTGAGTTTAAGCTATGATATTATTAAAGCACATGGTGGTGAAATAAAAGCGGTTAGTAAAGAAGGTGAAGGTTCTCTCTTTATTATAGTTTTTAAAAGTTAACTTTTAAAGATGACGTTCAAAATAAAGCCGGCATTCATTTATGGCAGCCTTCTTTTTTGCATGGTTGTTTTTATTTTCACACCTGTTTATTCGCAACTCAATTCTGGCAACTTAAGCCAGTATACTGAAAAAGATGGCCTGCCGGATGTTCAGGTTAACGGTGTACTGGTAGATAAGTCAGGCTATGTTTGGACAGGTACCGGTAACGGCCTTGTTCGGTATGATGGTTATGAATTCAAAAGGTTTTATTTCAATCCTAACGATACAGGTTCTATTCGTGGTTTAGTTGTCTGGTCTCTTTTTGAAGATCATGAAGGGAAGATATGGGTTGGCACAAGTCCTTCTTTCCTGAATGTTTACAACCCCGCTACCAAAGCATTTCGCCAATACAATTTTACGCACCTCATTAAACACCCGGCTAATGTTGAATTGAATATACAGGTGATGTGCGAGGATAATAAAGGAAGAATGTATTTTGGTATCAATACCTATTTTGGCGATCCTGTTTCATCTGCACTATTATATAAAGATGAAAATGACACTACCATAAAACGTTTTACAACACCCGATAGTCTGAATATTCAAAATGTCTACAGGATCATTAATGATAGAATAGGAAATGTATGGTTGTTCACTTACTCCGGCATATTTAAAATTGACACAAAGCGGCATTTGTCAAGATTTCGCTCATTGGATGCTGAATTGATAAATAGTGAATATCCAGGCGATCTTCAATTTGATAAGGCAGGTCATTTATGGATCATCACTCAAAAGCTAAGGGTATTTGATTTCAATCTTACAACCGGCAGTTATAAAACGTGGTACCCTGATTCATCTATTACGTCAAAAGAATTTGACTTCTTACCAAGAAAAATTGTTATCGACAATGATGACAATATCTGGCTGGGCACAAATAATGGCATTCAGTTTTTTAACAGGCAAACCGGAAAATTTTCCAGGTTTAATAATGGTGTTAAGAAAGATCTTGAACATACGCCGGTGGTTGATCTCACTCTTGATGATTTTGGCACGCTTTGGATAGGCTCTTATAAAGATGGATTGATAAAGTATGAAAATAAACCGCAGTTAAAATCTTATAGCCATAATGATAATGAGAAAAACTCGCTGACTACCGGCTGGGCCAATTTTATTTGTGAAAGCAGCGATGGTAAAATATGGATCACGACCGGCGGCTCACGCATTTCTTCCGGGTTAAATATTCTTGATACCCAAACAGGAAAGATTCAGCCAATACGCTATTCAGGTATCATCGACAGATTAAATGGAGTATCTGCATTTTGGGAAAGCGCACCAGGCGAATTTTACCTTGGTGCATTTAATGGCTTATATACATTTTCAGAAAAAGACCGCAAACTTAAACTGGTTAGGCTGCCGGGAATACCGGATACATCTGTAATCACTTTTCACTATAAAGACAGCAGGCAAAACGAATGGATCTGTACTTACAATGGTGTGTATAAAAAAACAAACGGAACACCGGAATACATTCATTACGATTTAAGCCAGGTTAAAGAAAGCGATGCAACCAGTAACCGGGTAAGTATGGTTTATGAAAGCAAAAAACATGGCTTGTGGATACTGACAGACAATGGTTTGTTCTTGTATAATTATACCAATGATAAAATTGAAAGGCATGGAAATGATAAAAGCAAAGGAAATGTTTTTATCACGCAGGACATTAATTCAATTTATGAAGACACGGTAGGAAATGTTTGGGCAGGTATGTGGCAGGGCGGGTTAAGCCGGTATAATGTTGAAACGAAACAAATAAAAACCTTTACAATAAATGATGGCTTACCATCTATGAGCGTACAAGCTATACTGGCTAATGACAAGAATAATTTTTTATGGCTAAGTACCTTCGATGGATTAAGCCGCTTTAATATAAAGACTGAGCAATTCAACAATTACACTATTGCAGATGGTTTACAAAGCCAGCTTTTTGCAGATGCCTCATTTTTAAAAACGTCTGCGGGCTTATTTGCCTTTGGCGGATCAAACGGTGTTACCATTTTTAACCCTGCTGAAATAAACACAAACTCTATTCCGCCAAAAGTGTTTTTAACGGATCTGAAATTATTCAATAAGTCAATTATTCCCGGAGATAAATCCATTCTAAAAAAGCCGGTAAATGAAACTGGGGCGGTCGACCTGGCCTACAACCAGAATAATATTTCCATAGAATTTCTTGCCATTCATTATTCTAACCCTGCAAAAAACAGATACACTTATAAGCTTGAAAATTATGATAATGAATGGCGGGATATCGGCAACCAGCATGTCGCGTTTTACCCTAACCTTCCGCCGGGTAAATATTTGTTCCAGGTAAAAGCAGCTAATGACAAAGGCGTATGGAATAACAAGGGTGCCACACTTAAGATCACTGTTAATCCACCGTGGTGGAAAACAACCTGGGCTTACATCATTTATGGCTTACTGCTCGTCGCAATTGCGTTTGGGGTTGATAGATATTTCCGTGGTCGTTTAATTGAGAAAGAACGTGAACGAAGCCGTGCCCGTGAACTTGAACAGGCTAAAGAAATTGAAAAAGCATA
>JBDSRT010000166.1:0-5023 GCA_039929165.1 Ginsengibacter sp. | reverse complement strand
CACATTCTTAAAACTATTAATGAAGAAACTACTGCGTTTATTGATAAGCTGAATAAATTACCTGCCTATACCCAATTGAATATTAGTCATGAATTTTTGCAGTTAACTATTTCAATCATTAGTCGTGCAATGTTCAGCACAGCACTTAATAAGGAAATGGAACAAATGGTCAATGCTTTGGAAGCGTTAGCCAGGTATGCAGGTAAATGGATGAAAAGTATAATTAAAATTCCTACTAAATGGCCAACACCTGCTAATATCAATTTTAAACACAACTGTAAAATTTTTGATGATATCATCTATAATATTATAGAGAGAAGAAGAAAGCAAATGACTGAAAGTGAGTTACCACCACACGAAGATTTGCTGGATATGCTGCTGGGATACTATGATGAAAAAACAAAGGATGGGATGTCTGAAAAACAGCTAAGGGATGAAGTAACAACTATATTCATGGCCGGGCACGAAACAACTGCTCAAACGCTGAGCTGGATTTTTTATCATCTTGCAAAAGAAAAGGAAATTGCACAAAAGGTAAGGTATGAAGGTGCAAAAGTTTTAAGCAAAAGATTACCAGAATTTGATGATCTATCTCAATTAATCTATACATAACAGGTAATCAATGAAGGTCTTCGATTTTATCCGCCTATCTGGGCACTTGTTCGCAAGCCTTATTATAGAGATGAAATCAATGGAATAAATATTCCGGCTTCATCAAATGTGTTGATTAATATTTATGGAATACATCATCATCATGATTACTGGGATACACCTGATATTTTTAACCCTGCGCATTTTGATCCGGCAGCAGAGCAACAAAGACCTCAATTTGTGTACTTGCCGTTTGGAGGTGGCCCGAGACTTTGCATAGGAAGTAATTTTGCAATGATGGTGATGCAGGTAGTTGTTAGCAGGCTATCTCAATGCTTTGAATTTGATGTACCAAATGGACACGTGCCAAAAATTGAACCCAACATTACATTAAGAGCAAAAGGCGGAATTCAACTTATTATGAAGAAATTGGCATGAATTATCATTTCAAGTTTTATGACAATGGCCACTCATTTTTTATTAAAAAATTGCTGCTTACGCTGTTAATAAATAATAGCCAATGACAACTTACTCTATACCTGTAAAAATTAATATTTTAATTATTGCTGTTTGTTCTGTATTATATTTTATTCTTCTGTACGCAGTTTCTCATACCACTTTGATAGGTTTAAAATTATTATTGGGGTTGGCCTTTGGTATTATTATGATACCCGTTTATTCTCTTATGCATGAAGCAGCCCACAATGCGCTTCATCCAACCTACCGGTGGAATGTATTCTTGGGCCGTTGTCTTTGTTGCCTTTTTATTGTTCCATTCACTTTTTTTCGACATTGCCATCTGAAGCATCATAAAAAGAACAGAACAGATGAGGAAATGTGGGATTTATATTATGAGCACCAGAATAAATGGTTGCGTTATGGAAACCTTTATTTAATGATGATTGGCTTTGGCTATTTGGCTTTGTGGCTATCTGTTATCTTATTTGCCATCGCTCCCCGGTTAATAAATTCCGGTATATTTAAAAAACATAATGAAATAAAGGGTTTCCTGGAAGGCAGCGATGATGTACATAAATTAAAAGTTGCTCAATTTGAAGCTATCAGTGTTATTCTTTTTCAGGTTTTATGCCTATGGATCCTGAAGTGGGATTTTACTTCATGGCTTATTCTTTATCTGATACATGGTTTTATCTGGTCATCTCAAAATTATGTTAATCATGCTTTTAGCCCCCGCGATATTATAAACGGGGCTCATAACTTAAAAGTACCGGTTTGGCTGAAGTTAATTTATTTGAATTTTAATCTTCATTTGGCACATCATCAAAACCCTAAAATTCCGTGGCTGCATTTACCCAAATTTATAAAATCCGGTAAAGGACGTTTTTCATTTTTTAAAAACTATGTCCGTTTATGGAAAGGTCCGAAATTAACAAAGGAAGATGCACCTAAAACGTTTACTAATTGACTTGAAACCCTTGAGATTTCTATTCCATTTCCTGAAATACGAACCGCCAAAGGTGTTGCCAAAAACAAAAGGTGTGTTTAAACTTTTTCTTTCATTTATGCATAACAAAACAGCTTTGTTTTAAAAATGCCAGCCATTACTTAAAAAATCAAACTCTGATATTTTCATTCTCCAACTCATAAATTCTTTAAGTTGATAGGTAAAGGTGCCCCGCAAAACATATAACTTATTCAGGAACATATAATAAGCCCAGGACGCATAAAAGGGTTTTCTGCATTCAAGAAAATCATAAATTACTATACTTAAACTTCTGCAAATGAAAACTCTGTTTTTTTACTTCTTTCTTATTCTAGCTGATTTCAGTTATGCTCAAACAATTAATAAAGTTGATACCGCTGCCCAAAAATTTGAGATGAAACAATACTGGTTTGTAATGCTTGTGAGAGGGCACAATCGTACACATGATTCAGTGACATCTGCTAAAATTCAGGAAGGACATATGGCTAATATTAATGCGATGGCCAAAAGTGGTAAACTCCTGGTTGCCGGTCCTTTTGGAGATGATGGCCAGTGGCGTGGTATCTTAATATTAGATTGTAAAACGCAAACCGAAGCTGAAGATATGGTAAAGAAAGATCCTGCAATTATTGCCGGCAGGTTATCATATGAAATTCATCCATGGTGGACGGCCAAAAATGCTGTATTTAAATAATTAAATTCCACTTAGCAACACTGCCATTTCCTGTTGATATTGTTGTGCGATTTCTTTCGCCTTTTCTGCAAAATCTTTGCCATCTGAAGCATAAATAATAGCACGACTTGCATTCACCAACAGGCCGCAATCTGTCGTAAGTCCGGCTTTAGACACATCCTGTAAACTCCCGCCCTGGGCACCAACTCCCGGCACTAATAAAAAATTCTTAGGAATGATATTTCGAATCGATAATACATCGGCATGTTTTGTAGCGCCTACTACAAACATCAGGTTTTGTTTAGTTCCCCATGTGCTTACAGTGCGGATCACTTTTTCATATAAAAATTCTTCGCCTGCTTTTTGTTGTTGAAAATCGCGGCTACCCTCATTGCTGGTCAGTCCTAAAACAATGCCCCATTTGTCTTTATAATGTAATAGAGGCTTTACACTATCTGCACCCATATATGGCGCAATAGTTATAGCATCAAAAGCTAAGGTTTCAAAAAAAGCTTTGGCATATTGCGCAGAGGTGTTGCCAATGTCACCACGTTTGGCGTCCGCAATTTTAAAATGTGTTGATGGGATATAATTAACCGTTTGCTCCATTATCTCCCACCCTTTCCTGCCAAGTGCTTCATAAAAAGCAGTGTTGATCTTATAAGCTACGCAGCTATCCAGGGTAGCGTCAATAATTTGTTTATTGAATTGAAACATGCCATCAGCACTGTCCTTCAAATGCGCAGGTAATTTCTCTATGTCAGTATCAAGCCCAACACACAAATATGTTTTTTTGGTGAAGATCTGTTCTACTAAAAAATCATAAGTCATAAACCGCAGCTTTTAGTGCCTGAGTAAAGGTTGTAGAATTTGTCCGAATTGATAAACATCCATAAAAGAATTGTAGATAGGCGCAGGCGCAATTCTTATCACACCCGGTTCCCGCCAGTCACAAATAACGCCCTGTTGTTTCAGGTGATCAAATACATGTTTTGCATTATTTTTTATTAAGATGGATAATTGGCAACCTCTTTCATTTTCTGCACGGGGCGTCAACACTTCAAGCACATCATTTTTTGTAGTATTAATCTCATCCAGGATAAACTGGGCAAACCCTGTAAGTGATTTTGACTTCTTAACAAGTTCAGGAAATCCGGCTTTGTCAAACAGGTCAATTGCAGCTCTATGTGCAGCCATATCGAGAATAGATGGATTGCTTAGTTGGAAGCCTTCGGCTGAAGTGATTGGCTTAAACCCTTTTTCCATTTTAAACCGGGTATCTTTCTCATAGCCCCACCAGCCTGCCAGTCTTGGTGTTTCAGGATTAGCGGCATGTTGCTCATTGATATATACACCGCCAATTGAGCCGGGACCGGAATTCAAATATTTGTAGGTACACCAACAGGCGAAATCAACCTGCCAGTCGTGTAAATGAAGTTCAACATTGCCGGCCGCATGCGCCAGATCAAAGCCACAAAAAGCACCGATCTTATGTGCTTTTGCGGTAATAGCTTTCATGTCAAATACCTGCCCATTATAATAATTTATACCTCCAAAATATACAAGAGCAAGCTCATCTTTATGTTTTTCAATAGTTGCTAAAATACTTTCTGTCGTTATAGCATTTTCACCATTTTCAGGTGACACTTCAATAATGGCATCTGCCGGATCAAAGCCCTTAAGCTTGACCTGGCTTTCCAGGGCATATTGATCAGATGGAAAAGCCTTGGCTTCGCAAAGAATTTTATACCGCTTTTGTGTTGGCCTGTAAAATGAGATCAACAACAAATGAATATTCACCGTTAGTGAATTCATTATTACAACTTCGGCAGGTTTACAGCCGACAATTTTAGATACCTTTTCCGGGAAAAAATCATGATAACTATACCAGTTATCTTTCATATGAAAATGACCTTCTACACCAAAGTTTGCCCAGTTCTCTAATTCTTTCAAAACATACTCCTGTACATTTTTGCTCTGTAGACCTAAAGAGTTGCCGGTAAAATAATAAGATGGTTTACCATTAACCAAAGGAATATAGAACTCCTCTCTATATGTCTTAAGCGGATCTGCTTCATCCATTTGTGCGGCAAAGGCGGCACTATTTGTATAAGTCATTAGAATTATTTGAATCTACTTATTAAACATGTTACTGACCACAAGCTCTTTACTGCCTGGTGTATACGTGTAAAATCCTTCACCTGATTTGACACCTGTTTTACCTGCCGCCACCATATTATTCAACAAAGGGCAAGCGAAATATTTTGGATTACCAAAGCCGTGATGCAAAACCTGCAATATAGCCTGGCAAACAT
>JBDSRT010000165.1:0-5259 GCA_039929165.1 Ginsengibacter sp. | reverse complement strand
TTAAAGTAACGAAGCCCAATCACCGGAATATTATAGACTTGGGCAAAAACCAAAGCGTATAATTCATTTGCACGTTTGCTTACAGCGTAAGGCGATAAACAATTACCAATTTTATCTTCACGTTTCGGTAAAGTTAATTCGTCGCCATACACAGAAGATGATGAAGCAAATACAAATCGCTTTACACCGGTATCAACGGCAGCTTTTAAAATATTTACAAAACCGCCAACATTAATGTCATTGACAATGCCAGGTTCTTCTATTGAACGTGGAATTGAGCCAAGAGCCGCCTGGTGACTTAAATAGTCAATTCCAATACAAGCATCTTCGCAAAACTTTAGGTCTCTGATGTCACCTTGTAAAAACTCGAAGCAGGAATAACTGGTAAGATGCTCAATATTTCTATAAAATCCATTGGAAAGATCATCAATTACCCTAACCTTTCCAGCCCCATTTTTCACTAAATAGTCCGCAATGTGACTTCCTATAAAACCTGCTCCGCCGGTGATAAGAAATGAAGTTGTAGAGAGGTCTTTGTTGTGAAATTTTTGAAGCATAATGTTTTGCGATAATACATCAAAGGCTCCAATATTTCCGGCTACTTATTTTTCCGTTGTAAATACCTTTTAGATCAGCAATTATTGCATTAGGCTTCGTGATTGAAGCAAATTCTTTATCATCTATGTTGGTATAGGTATGATGAGGTACTGTGATTATTATGGCGTCATAGTCTGTATCAGGTGTTTCTGTAAGTCCGAAGCCATACTCATGTTGTAGTTGAGTACTGCTTGCATGTGGATCGGTTACATGAACATTAAGTGAATAGGCTTGTAATTCCTTCACAATCTCTGCAACTTTTGAATTCCGTATATCGCTTACATTTTCTTTGAACGTTGCTCCCATTAGCAAAACTTTAGCCTCTTTCACATTTCCACTATGGATTATGATGTGCTGCAAAACTTTCTTGGCAATATAACTTGCCATACCATTATTAATAACTCTTCCAGCTAAAATAACCTGGCTCTCGTAACCAAGCCGTCTTGCTTTGTAAGTAAGGTAATACGGATCAACGCCGATACAATGACCACCAACAAGACCTGGTTGAAATTTTAAAAAATTCCATTTAGTGCCGGCTGCTTCAAGCACATCATAAGTGTTGATATTCATCTTATCAAAAATGATTGACAACTCATTCATTAAAGCAATGTTTAAATCACGTTGCGTGTTTTCTATAATCTTTGCTGCTTCCGCAACCTTGATTGATGAGGCTTTATGAACACCGGCATCTACGACAAGCTCATAAACTTTGGCTATTACTTCAAGACTTTCAGTATCACAGCCACTCACCACTTTAATAATGTTTGCAAGCGTATGCTTTTTATCACCTGGGTTTATTCGTTCAGGTGAATAACCTAATTTGAAATCTATAATATTAACAAGGCCTGATAATTTTTCAATTATAGGCAAACAATCTTCTTCTGTACAGCCTGGGTAAACCGTTGATTCAAACACTACGTAATCTCCGGGCTTCAAAACTTTCCCGATAGTTTCGCTGGCTCTTTGCACAGCCATGAGATCCGGTACATTGTATTTATCAACCGGTGTGGGAACGGCAACTATGAAAAACCTGGCTTCTTTTAAAACGTCTATGTCGTTAGTAAATTCTATATCGCAGTCTTCAAAATTGTCCTTTTCCAGTTCCTGGCTTGGATCTATACCCTGACGCATTAACCTGACTCTATCAGGATTAATATCAAAACCAATAACAGATATTTTTTTTGCAAATTCAAGAGCAATTGGTAGCCCAACATACCCTAATCCAATGACGGCCAATTTATACTCTTTGGCTAATAAACTTTTATACATGTGATGTTCGTGCAAACCTGGTATCGAGACAGGTTCATGTTCTAAGTGATAATTTATTATTCAAGAAAACAGCTTGATTAGACTGTTACTTTTCTACTTTCGAATTCTTTTGGCAATTTATAAAGATCTTCTTTGGATAATGATTTAAAATAATTATAAGTAATTTTTAAACCTTCAGCACGATTTACTTTAGGTTGCCAACCTAGCAAATCCATTGCTTTTGTGATATCGGGCTGTCTTTGCTTTGGATCATCCTGAGGCAAGGGTTTATAGATAATTTTTCTATCAGTTCCTGTAAGGTTTATTATCTCTTCTGCAAACTCCTTTAAAGTTATTGGGTCAGGATTACCAATGTTTACAGGCATAGAGTAATCACTCAGTAAGAGACGATATATACCTTCCACAAGGTCATCTACATAGCAAAAACTCCTGGTTTGACTTCCATCACCAAAAACTGTAAGGTCTTCTCCCCGTAAAGATTGACCAATGAAAGCTGGTAAGGCTCTGCCATCGTTCAGCCGCATTCTTGGGCCATAAGTATTAAAAATTCTAACGATCCGCGTATCCAAATTATGAAAGGTGTGATACGCCATGGTAATGGCTTCCTGAAAGCGTTTTGCTTCATCATATACACCCCTGGGACCGACAGGATTTACATTGCCCCAATATTCTTCATTTTGAGGATGTACCAGAGGATCACCGTAAACCTCGCTGGTAGATGCTACTAATATTCGTGCGTTTTTAGCCAATGCTAAGCCAAGGCAGTTATGGGTTCCTAAAGAACCAACTTTTAAAGTCTGTATTGGAATTTTAAGATAATCAATTGGACTTGCTGGGGATGCAAAGTGTAGTATATAATCAAGCTTACCAGATACGTGTATGAATTTTGATACGTCATGGTGATAAAATTCAAACTTGTCAAGTTTTAAGAGATGCTGAATATTATCAAGATCACCTGTAATAAGGTTATCCATGCCTATAACATAATAACCCTCGTTTATAAACCGGTCGCATAAATGCGAACCCAGAAAACCTGCTGCACCGGTAATTAGTACCCGTTTTTGCATAACAATCTTATAATAAGAACAAATATAACGGACTACACCTGTGTTATAACCCGGCGCCCAATACTTTCATAATGAAAGCCGCACTTTTCTATTGCACCAAGATCAAACAGATTCCTTCCATCAAAAATTAACGGATTTGTGAGCATTAATTTAATACGATCAAAATCAGGTGTTCTAAATTCGCTCCACTCTGTTGCTATAATTAAGGCATCTGCATCCTGCAAAGCTTCATATTGACTATCTGAATACTTTATCCTGTCGCCGATTTCTCTTTTAATATTTGGCATAGCTTCAGGGTCAAATGCTATTACAGTTGCTCCTGCTTTTACCAATTCATCTATAATATATAATGCCGGGGCCTCTCTTATATCATCTGTATTGGGTTTAAAAGCCAATCCCCACAATGCGAACTTTTTACCCTTTAAATCATCTTTAAACCACGCTTTGATTTTAGGTAATAAATGAAGTTTTTGTTTTTCATTAACCAACATTACAGCTTCAAGTATTTTGAAATCATAGTCTACTTCGTTTGAAGAACGTGCTAAAGCCTGAACATCTTTAGGGAAGCAGCTTCCACCATAACCTATACCCGGAAACAAAAACCTTTTACCTATACGGTCATCGCTGCCGATGCCGCGGCGTACCATGTCCACATCCGCACCAACCTTTTCGCAAAGCTGGGCTATCTCGTTCATGAAGGAAATTTTTGTAGCCAAAAATGAATTGGCTGCATATTTTGTTAGTTCAGCAGACTTTTCATCCATGAAAATGATTGGATTACCCTGACGTACAAACGGTGCATATAGCTCACCCAATAATTTTTCAGCTCTTTCTGATGAGGTGCCAATAACCACACGGTCAGGCTTCATAAAATCATCTACGGCTACACCCTCTCTCAAAAATTCAGGATTACTTACTACATCAAAAGCACCCTCAATTTCTTCTTTTGTCAGGCCAGCTTTTAAGCCGCTTTCAACAATGGCATTATGAACTTTATCAGCAGTGCCCACAGGTACAGTGCTCTTATCTATTATAATTTTGTAGTCATCTTTTTTAAGTATGCCGCCAAGATCTTTAGCTACCCCTAACACATATTTAAGATCGGCGGCGCCATCTGCACCAGGGGGTGTTGGTAAGGCAAGGAAAACTATTCTTGCATCCTCGATGCCCTCTTTAAGATTAGTAGTGAATTTTAGTCTTGCTTCCTTTTGATTTCGTAAAAAGATTTTTTCAAGTCCGGGTTCGTAAATAGTAATCTGGCCTGAAGATAATTTGTCAACCTTCGCTTTATCAATATCAACACAGGTTACAATATTGCCTGTTTCTGCAAAACAAGTACCGGTAACTAAGCCGACATAACCGGTTCCAATAACTGAGATTTTCATGCTCTTTTAGTTTATAAACGCTAAAACGCTTTTTGTAATATATAATTGTTGTTCTTCATCCATTTCTGTATGAATTGGTAAAGAAATTACCCGTTGTGTAAGCCAATCTGTTTCCGGCAAATTGAATTCGCTCCCGCCAAACGCAGCAAACATTTTTTGACGGTGGGCCGGCACCGGGTAATAAATCATTGATGGAATATCTTTCTCAGCCAGGTAATTATGCAGTTCATCACGGCTTTTTCCTTCTAATAAAATAGTGTATTGGTGAAATACATGCTTTGTATTTGATGAGCGATAAGGCACGGTAATATGAGCTTCATTTTTAAACGCATTGTCATACCCGTCAGCAACCTTTCTTCTGGCATCATTGAATTTGTCTAATAATGGAAGCTTTACATTTAATATTGCGGCCTGCATAGCATCAAGCCTGGAATTACAACCAACCATTTCATGATAATATCTAACGGTCTGCCCGTGATTAGCAATCATCTTAAGCTTTTCTGCTAACACATTATCATTCGTGCACATAGCGCCACCATCGCCATAACAACCTAAATTTTTACTGGGGAAAAATGAAGTGCAGCCGATAGTGCCAATACTGCCTGACTTAACAGTAGTACCATTGCTGAAAGTATAATCGGCACCAATGGCCTGTGCATTGTCTTCAATAACAAAAAGATTATGCTCATTAGCTATTTTCATGATCTCTTCCATATCGGCCGGCTGGCCGTATAGATGAACCGGAATGATTGCTTTAGTTTTTGACGTAATTGCGTTTCTAATCGCTTCCGGGTCAATATTAAAAGTTTGTCTATTTACTTCAACAAAAACCGGCGTAAGTTTAAGTAACGCGATAACTTCTGTTGTAGCAATATATGTAAACGAAGGTGTAATTACTTCATCACCGGGTTGAAGATCGAGCGCCATCATAGCTATTTGGA
>JBDSRT010000164.1:0-5947 GCA_039929165.1 Ginsengibacter sp. | reverse complement strand
CCTCTTCACTAATCAGGTAAATACCCGCCCCACTGAATGACAAGCCAAGCTCTACCAATTTGTCAAAAAGCAGGGACACTACTTTTTCAAGTTCATTGGTATGATGCATGGCCAGAGAAGTGGATCGTACTCTTTCCAAAGCTGCTTCAATCGTTGCTTCCCGTGCCTGTGCTTCTGCTTTTTTTAAATCATTAAACCTGGTGTAAGTGGAATCGAAAACTTTGGTAAAACGAATTAATATATCCGACTGGGAATCGGTAAGAGGTTCAAAGCTGGACAGTGTAATACTTCCAAAATTATTAAAGGAACAATTTAGACGAATACTGCTAATGGACTGCATGCCACTTTTAACCTGGTCTGGTAAATTAGATAATTCCGTTTGCTGAAATAGGAACTTATCCCATTCTTTCTTTTCATCGCCTTCCAATAAGAAATGCCATCTTTCAATCCTTTTCTTCCATGCGTCCAGGTAAGCAAGGTAGGGAGGGTGTGTATGGTATTGTACAAAATGATTTGATGGCTCTGCCGGAATTTCTGGGTTAGATAAAACCCAGGTTGTACTTAGCGTTTCCGGATCTACTATCATCACAAGACATCTGTCTAAAACCAAATCAAGACGGGTACATTCGCTAAAAAGAAAACTAATTAAGGAATTTAAGTCGTTGCTATTCTGCATAGCCATGGCTCTGCTCCTAACTCTCTCCAATGCCGCTTCAATGGTTGCTTCCCTTGCCTGTGCTTCGGCTTTTTGCAGATCGAGAAAGCGGGTATAGGTTTGTTCGAAAACTTTTGCGAAACGTTGCAGTACAATTGCATTCTCATCCGACAAAGCTGAAGGAGCCCACATCAACGCCCCATGGCTCATAAAAGCAAGATTAAACACAACATGTTCCTGTGCTGCAAGCATTGTTTTTTCTTCATCAGGTAAATTTCTATACCCAGATTGTGTGAACATTTCTTCAGCATAATCTTTTAAGGCTGGCCCGGAAATCTCAATCGAGACAAAACTTTTTCCCTCTCTCCAGGCTTTCAACTGAGCAGCATTAAGGGGATGATCACTATTGTTAACTTCATAACTTTCAACATGGTTTTTCTGAAGGAAGCCTGCCAGCCAGTGCTCCATGTTACCAGTTTTTTGATCCATTATAATGATGGTAGCTGCAGAGGTTTCTCCAAATTTAAAATCCAGCTTTTGCAGCTCATTGTATAAGCACACTGCTACATCCATCACCTCGTTACTTTCATGCATATCCATCGAGCGGCTTCTCACCCGTTCGAGTGCTGCTTCAATTGTTGCCTCTCTTGCCTGCGCTTCGGCTTTTTGCAGATCCAAAAACCGGATGTAGGATTGTTCAAATACTTTGGCAAACCGTTTCAATATTTCCTTCTCATCCTCTGAAACTCATTTTCCTGTATTTGTAGCTATGAGGATGGCGGATTTTTTTTCAAAGGCAATGGAAAAACCGTAATGTTCGACTTCCAAAAGCATCCGCCTCACCTCTTCAGGCAAATGCTTATAATCAGTCTGCTCAAAAAGAAACCTGAAATAATTATTTTTTTCCTCGAAAGGATAAATCTTAGAAAAGAAATCTGTTGCTTTTTCCTTTTCTCTAAATATGTCTGCTACCATCGCATCATCGGAGTAAGGTATTTTGAATGCCAAAGGATAAGAATGATCGTGGTCGGCAATCCATTGAACATGATCTTTTGATCCGTCCGAAAATATAAGAACAACTGCAGCTCCTCTTTCTAACGCAAAACCGAGTTCAGTTAGTTTTTGAAATACAACTGCAACTACTTCACGCAGTTCGTTACTGTTGTACATTGCTAAAGAACGGGAACGAACTTTTTCTAATGCGGCTTCTATTTCCAGCACACGATTTTTTACCGCCAGCTCTTTTTCCAGTTCTGCATTTCTTTGGTGCAGCAAAGCTGCTTCCTGCGTATCCATATCAGGTAGTTGAAATGTTTATGATAAAGCAACTTCCTTCCCCTTCTTTGCTTTCAACTTTTATTTCTCCGCCATGTGCCTTAATAATATCATAGCTTAAGCTTAAGCCTAAGCCAGTTCCCTCGCCGGTGGGTTTGGTAGTAAAAAAAGGTTGAAAGATTTTGTCAACCAAACTTTTTGAAATTCCCATGCCGTTATCATTCACGATAACCTCAATTTTATCTGCGATCCTTTTAGTACGAACGGAAACCGTTGGTTCGTAACCTTCACCTACTTTTTTCTTTTTCTCATGCACCGCATAGAACGCATTGTTAAACAGGTTTAAAAAAACTCTGCCTATATCCTGCGGAATGATATTTATTTTCCCAATGTTTTCATCAAAATCAGTTTTAAAATCTGCATTAAAATCTTTGTCCTTAGCACGCAGGCCATTATAACTTAAATGCAGATATTCATCCGCTAAGGCATTAATATCTGTTGGTTCTTTTTTGCCTTTATTTGCTCTCGAGTGTTTAAGCATTCCTTTTACTATGGCATCTGCACGGTGGCCGTGATGATTTATTTTCTGTTCATTTTCAATAATGTTATCTGCTAATGAAAATGCTTCCTGCTTATTATCTGCCTGAAGTTCATTCTTTAATTCCTGCAGCAATTCTGTATTTACATCTGAAAAATTATTGACGAAGTTTAAAGGGTTTTGAATTTCATGTGCTATGCCTGCAGTGAGCTCGCCAAGAGAAGCCATTTTTTCCGATTGGATAAGCTGCGCTTGAGTAGCTTTAAGTTCTGATAAAGTATTTTGAATTTCCTGTTTTTGTTGTTGTAATAATAAATTTGAACGTTGCTTGGTTCTATAACTTTTAACCAAAAGGAACATAACAACTAAAACCAATGTTACACCCGCAAGCATGGCATACAAGAGCAGTTGTTGCCGGCGGGCTTCGCCAGCCCGAATCTGTTTGTCTTTTTCTAAAAGATCGATTTTACTTTCTTTTTGTGATAATTCCGTTGAATACCGCAAGTATGCTATCTGGTAAGTTTTTGATTTATTAAACAGACTGTCCTCATACCTCAGATAAATCAAATTATGGAAGTAGGCAGTTTTGAAATCTTTTTTTAATGCATATGCTTTTGAAAGTACTTCGTGACCACTTCTTAATAAGTCTAAATCATTAGCCTTTTCAGCAAATTGCACACTGGTTTTACCAAAAGTTAATGCGCTATCGGGTTTATTGGTGTTAAGATAGGCCCTTGCCAATATAAGCGATACATAACTGATGCCTCCATCACTCTGTAAATAAGTGTAGCTGGCCAGCGTTCGGAACGCAATCGCGAATGTTTCCTGATAACGTTTTTGTTTACTGTAGGTACTTGCCATATTACTTTCACTTTCTATTGCAAATACAACCGAATTTAACTGGCTGGCAATTAGAAATGATTGTTTATACTGTTGAATGGCCTCGTTAAAATGCCCTTGATAGCTATATGTTTCGCCTAAAAATAGTAAAGCATTTGCCCGTATCAGGCTATTGCGGTATTCGTGTTGTTCAAGTATTTTTAAGGTTCGTTTATGGTAATTATGAGCATTGGAAAAGTCACCTAACAGTGCAAACACAACTCCGGTTTGCGTACAAGCATCGGCTATTAAGGGTTGTATTTTATACTGTTCGGATAATTCAAGATAATACAATGCATATTCTAATTCTTTAATGTAGTCTCCACTGGGATACATAAAACAATCCCCGTAAAAGTCGTTTAATGCATCTGTTAACAAATTTGGCATGTGACTTTTGTGTGCCGATTCCAATGCTTGTAATAATGATTTTCGAGATGCCGGAAAGTTTCCATCTTCCCTTTGAAATTTCGAGAGTCCTATCAAAGCTCTTATTTCGCCATAGAGATTTTTTGAACGACTGGCTAAAATAAGGGCCTGGTTATACAAGGAGTCGCCACGTTTTTTGTTTGTTCTACGAGACAATATAGCCAACTTATTCAGGGCATTGATTCGAATGGAGTCCGATAGATTTTTTTGCATTAAAATCTTATTCAAACTATCAATTCTGTCTTGTTGCGCAAATAAGTCTGGAGAGAAAACTATTACGCTAATGACCAAGTAAAAAAAAGTTCTAATCATTTTGAGCAATTTATTTATGCCATTGCCTGACATTTTATGCTTCTTTGATATTAGGGAGTAAAATCACAAACTCCGCATATGCACCTTATTTAGTATCTACTTTCATTTCCCCGCCGTGTGCTTTTATAATATAGCAACTGCCTGAAGCATCATTTATAGGATTTGTTTGATTAATAGGATTGGAACCTGAGTTATCTAAACACCTGGCAATTGAATAATAAACTCCGCTCCTTCTCCTTCCTTCGTTTCCACTTTCAACTCGCCGCCATGTGCTTTAATAATATCATAGCTCAACGATAAACCCAGTCCAGTTCCTTGTCCTGTTGGTTTTGTTGTAAAGAATGGTTGAAAGATTTTTTCTACATTCTTAGCCGGGATACCTAAGCCATTATCTTTTACGGATATTTCAACTTTGTTACCCACCTTATTTGTGCTTACTTCAACTATCGGTTCATATGTTTGTCCTGCTGAGCTTGTCGACGCATTCTTTTCATTAACAGCATAAAATGCATTGTTGTATAAGTTCAACAATACTCTCCCTATATCCTGTGGTACCACTTCTATTCTACCAACGCTTTCATCAAAGCTTGTTTTAAAACTGGCATTAAAGTCTTTGTCTTTGGCTCTTAAGCCCTGATAGCTCAAACGTAAGTATTCGTCTGCTAACGCATTAATATTTGTTGGTTCTTTTTTGCCTGTACTTGCCCGTGAATGCTGCAGCATGCCTTTTACAATGGCATCTGCACGCCCGCCGTGATAAAGAATTTTTTCTTCGTTATCTTCTATATCGTTAGCTATAGCTGCTACTTCCAGATAGTTACCCTTATCAATTTCTTCTTTCATCTCTGCAATCAATTCTTTGTTTACCACAGAAAAGTTGTTGACGAAGTTTAATGGGTTTTGAATTTCATGGGCAATACCCGCAGTCAGTTCTCCAAGGGAAGCCATCTTTTCTGATTGGATGAGTCGGGCCTGTGTGGATCTTAAATTTGCGAGTGTAGTTTCTAAAACTTTGTTTGCCTTTTGTTTTTGCCTGTTATTGCGATAAAGCAATATTCCAATAAGTAGAAATACACCCAAACCTGTCAGCAGGCTGTATGTTCTGATCTTATTTTGAGTTTGAATTTTTTCTTCCTCCAGTTTCCTCAGCCGAATTTGCTCATTCAACCCTATACTTTGAAATTGGTTTATTTTTTCTACATTATTCAGGCTATCTTTTGCAGTTATAGCCAGCGTCTGGTATAAAAAAGCACTATCCACATTCTTTTGCAACTTATAAATTGACGACAGAGCAGTATATGCGGTTAGCAATCCATCGGGCGAACCTATTGATTGAAAAGTTTCCAATCCCCTTTTTGCATACCAGAGACTTGAATCCCTGTTTTCCGAAGCGCTGTACAAATTGGCTAAACTTACGTAGGCCTCTGCTAAATCCTGGAGGTTATTTTGTTGCAGACTTTCCTGAATCGTTTCTGAAAAATATTGTTTGGCCAATGCATAGTTTCCTTTTCTAAAATAAATGGTTCCAATTCTAATTAAAATACGCCCTTTGTTTATTTGATAGCCAGATGAATTGGAATAATTTAATGCCTTTTGTTCAAAGGCAAGTGCGGAATCCAATTTCTTCAGGTTCAAATAGGCTAAGCCTAAACTCATATTCACAATAGATAAAAAAGTCGGTTCATTTATACTGTTGCCGATTTTTAACGCTTCATAATAATTCGATAACTCTTGCTCCTTATGCCCTGTACCCCCATACAGTCGTGCCATGTCATGATGAATGATGGCTAATACAATTAACCGGGCAATCCTAGGATTCCCTTCCTTTGAAAATTTTGATATTTGCCAGATATTCTTTTCAC
>JBDSRT010000163.1:0-3559 GCA_039929165.1 Ginsengibacter sp. | reverse complement strand
AAGATGTTGTAATAAACCATCCTCCCATCATTAGGGCTGTTAACCGTCGCGGCGCCACTTTAGAAGTTAGTGATAAACCAACCGGGCTTACAAATAATTCGCTAATGGTAAATACGCCATAGCTGCTGAAGATCCACCAGCTTGAAACTTTGTTTAAATAAATGTTGGTTGAAAGGCAAGCCACAACCATCACTACAGAAGATAAACCTGCAATGAGTGTTCCCCAGGCGAATTTGCTTGGCGTAGACAATTCTTTTTTCCTTGCCCTCATCCAGCCAAAAAATGCAACGACGACAGGCGTCAAAACAATTATCCAAAATGGATTTATGGATTGATAAATTTCTGTTGAAAGGAGTTTAAGATCCTGGCCTTCCGGTGGAAATCTGTCCTTCTGTAAATTCTGAAAATATAGATCCGTGCCTTGTTTGGTTACTACATTGCCTTTGTCATCAGACTGTGCCCTGAACTGGTTATCAACTACGGGAACTTCTGTCGGGCTGGTACTAGCCGTTTCTAAAAATCCGAAAGGTTTCAATGCGGGTTCAATAGCTTTTGGGGCTTCACGATCTGTATACGTTTGCGCCCAAATGGTTAAGGCCGTAGAGTTTTGGTTATAAATATTCCAGAAGATGATAGACACACCAAATAGTATTAGTAGCGTGCTGATGCGTTTTTTCTCAAAACCTGTAGCACGGTACCATAAACTAAAATAGAAAATGATAATAGGAACACAGGCGAAAATGAAAGCATCGTTTGAATCTGATCCTAAAATGTTGCCTGGGATAAACCAACCTACCAGTCCTGCTACTATTGCCGGTGCAAAAACGCTCACCACTATTTTTGAAATGGGCATATCATCTTTCTGCAGAGGCTTTATAACATCAGCAAATTTTACATGCTTTAAACCAATTGCAAGCCAGATCATACTTAGCACCATACCGACACCTGCAGCTGCAAAGGCATATCCCCACGAATAATTATTTCTCAAAAAAGCAGCAACAAAATTGCAGATAAACGCACCGATGTTAATGCCCATGTAAAATATATTATAGGCAATATCTTTTTTAGATTTTAAGTCAGGTCGGTTATAAATGTTACCTAATAATGTACTAATGTTTGGTTTGAAAAAACCGTTACCTATAATCGCCGAAAATAAACCGAGATACATAACCGTATTACTACCATTTAACGCAATTAAAAAATAACCAAGCGCCAATAAACATCCGCCAAGAAAAATGGATTTTGTATAACCTAAATAACGATCAGCAACTAAGCCGCCAATAAATGGACTTAAATAAATAAGCGCAACGTAACTGCCTACAATACTTACGGCTGCTACATTGTCCAGGCCCCTGCCGCCGTTGCTTACAGTATCGGTTAAATACAACAAAAAAATACCGACCATCAAGTAGTAACCAAAACGTTCCCACATTTCGGTAAAAAACAAAACATACAGACCCCGTGGATGCTTGCCGTTAGTCGGTATCGATGATTCCATTTAAGTTGCTTTGGTTAAAAGTAAAGGTTTGTAAAGTACCTACAAATAATATAACTGCTTTTTACTTTTTTAAATAGATGACTTGTGTCAATGATATTGCTGATTAGCATTAAGTTTACAACTTATTTTCATATCACAATACCTAACAACCGAAGACTTTAAACTTACTTATATAATAACAAAATGAACCTCCTAATCCTTGGGTCAGGTGGGCGTGAACATGCGCTTGCCTGGAAACTTTCTCAGAGTTTGCTTGAGCCTAAAATTTATGTTGCTCCCGGAAATACAGGGACCGCCGAGGTTGCTGAAAACATTGATATAAACCCTGATGACTTTAGGAGTATAAAAAAAATCTGTATAAGTAAAAAAATTGAGATGCTTGTTGTTGGGCCGGAAGATCCGCTGGTGAAAGGTATTTATGATTTTTTCAAAGAAGATAATGATCTGAAACACATCATGGTAATTGGCCCGTCGAAGGCAGCGGCTCAATTAGAGGGCAGTAAATCTTTTGCTAAAGCTTTTATGCAACGGCACAATATTCCTACGGCGGGTTATAGAGAATTTGATGTCTCCAGTTTTTCCGACGGCATTGTTTATATAAAGCAACATGCTTTGCCAATCGTACTAAAAGCTGATGGGCTTGCTGCAGGCAAAGGTGTATTGATTTGCAACAATCACATTGAGGCGTTGGGAGAATTTGAACTAATGATACATCAATCAAAATTTGGTGAAGCAGGTGAAAAAGTTGTTGTTGAAGAATTTCTTTCGGGAACTGAAGTGAGCGTATTCGTATTGACTGATGGTAAAAATTATGTGCTTCTTCCTGAGGCAAAAGATTATAAACGCATAGGTGAAAAAGATACAGGTTTAAATACCGGCGGCATGGGTGCTATAAGTCCTGTACCATCTGTTGGCGGTCAGTTTATGCAAAAAATAATAGATCGGGTTATTACACCAACTATTAAAGGTATTCAGGATGAAGACCTGCTTTACCAGGGTTTTATTTTTATCGGAATCATAAAAGTTAATGATGAGCCTTTAGTAATTGAATATAATTGCCGCATGGGCGATCCGGAAACTGAAGCAGTTTTATTAAGAGTGAAGAATGATCTCGTGCAATTGTTTATCGATACAGCGAGCGGCACGTTGCATGAACATCAAATTGATATAGATGAGCGTGCGGCTGCAACAATTGTGGCGGTGAGCGGTGGTTATCCCGGACATTTTGAAAAGGACAAATTTGTTGACCTGGGCTATATGGAAAGCCCGGATTTTATGAAGTATAACGAGCGTGATGGCGGTGTGGTCATTTTTCATGGAGGCACTAAGTTTGATGGTTCTGACATTATAAGCAGCGGTGGCAGGGTGTTAGCGGTGTCAGCATTGGCTGATAATCTTACCGAAGCCATTGAATTATCTAAAGAAGTTTTATCGCATATTTATTTTGAAGACATGTATTATCGCCGCGATATTGGTTATGAATTTATAAAGTGACGTAGAATTTGAGATTAAATTATTGCTGTTTTTCAAAAGTTAAATATGAAATCTTCCTGATTGATAATTCAAATTATTTCCTACAACTTTGCACGCATTCATATATTGTTCAATATCACGTAACGCATGGGGCTTTTTAATTTTTTTACACAGGAAATCGCAATAGACCTTGGTACAGCAAACACGCTCATCATTCACAATGATGTGGTAGTAGTAAATGAGCCCTCAATAGTGGCCTTAGACAGAAACAACCCTAAAAATTTATTGGCAGTGGGTAAAAAGGCATTGATGATGCATGAAAAAACCCATGAAAGTATAAGAACTGTAAGACCCTTGAAAGATGGCGTTATTGCCGATTTTAATGCGGCAGAGTTGATGATCAGGGCGATGATAAAAATGATCTATCCAAAACAACCCTGGTTTCCGCCGAGCTGGCGGATGATGATCTGCATACCAAGCAGCATTACAGAGGTGGAAAAAAGAGCCGTTCGTGACAGTGCGGAACAGGCAGGTGCAAAAGAAGTTTATCTGTTACATGAGCCCATGGCTGCAGCTTTAGGTAGTGGT
>JBDSRT010000162.1:0-2917 GCA_039929165.1 Ginsengibacter sp. | reverse complement strand
TAAGCAATTCATCAACCTTGCTCATGGTCTTAGGAATATGCCGGCACTGGCTGTTAAGAATACTGCCATCAGCGTAATGAAACTCTACATAATGATGATCGAAGATCTCGCCGTAATCTTTTCCTTTACGCACCTCTCTGCCACCCATACCCTGCGCCTTAACCGGGTAGCCGCCTTTAAACCAGTTGATCACATCAATGTTATGGATGTGTTGCTCTGTAATATGGTCGCCGCAAAGCCAATTAAAATAATACCAGTTACGCATCTGGTATTCCATTTCCGTTTGGCCGGGCTTACGTGGATTGACCCAAACACCATCGTTATTCCACCAGGCTTGCGCAGAAGTGATATCTCCAATAAGATCTTTTCTTTTGTATAATTCCCTGTATGAATTTTGATAGTGACGTTGAAGACCAACCACCACATTTAATTTTTTTTGCTTGGCAATTTTCGCAGCTGCAAGCACTCTTTGAATTCCTGCAGGGTCAGTAGCTACAGGCTTTTCCATAAAGATCTGTTTACCTTGTTTTACTGCTTCTTCAAAATGAATAGGTCTGAAACCCGGAGGCGTTGTAAGTATAACCACATCGGCTAAAGCAATAGCTTTTTGATAAGCATCAAACCCAGTAAACTTCCTGTCTTCCGGCACATCTATGCGGGCTTTTAAATTTCCGGGCACACCTGTTATTTCTGATGCATCATCTGCATTGATCGAATTGTAACAGCTATCCAGCCTGTCTTTAAACGCATCGGCCATAGCAACTAACTTTACATTTTGCTTGGTCATCAAAGCCTGTGTAACAGCGCCTGTACCACGACCTCCGCAACCTACTAATGCAATTTTTATTACATCATCAGCGCCAGAAAAATAATTCACTTTTGATAACATGGGCATGGCCAAAATGCCGCCTGCGGCAAGAGAAGATTGTTTTACAAAATCTCTACGGGATGTGTTGTTGTTCATGATCTTTTGATTTTTATAGCAAGTAATAATTTGAATTTTATCTACCAAGGTATAACTTAAAAAATGATTCAGCTTCAGCAGCAGTGGGTTGTTTTACAGTTTTTACGATTCTAAATCCTACAAAAGGTGCATCAGCATTCCACCAGCGGCTTTTTGGTATTTGCGGATCCCGCCTGTTCCATATCAAATCAGATTTCATACGATCGGCACTTCTGACATGCATGGCATTATCATCATAATTTCCCCCACGTACAGTTCTCGGGTGCTTAGCTGTAGGCAGTTTCAAAGGATTAGAAGATGTATCGCTTAAAGTGCTGTAGAAAGTTTCATCGTATTGATCCAACGTCCACTCGGCAACGTTGCCCAGCATATCATGCAAGCCCCAGGCATTAGGCAACAGTTCACCAACCTTGTGATAATGTCCATCACTATTAGCAGCATACCAGGCATATTTTTTTAATTGAGCAGAATCATTTCCGAACGGATAAACTGTTTCCGTGCCAGCTTTACAGGCATATTCCCATTCAGCTTCCGTAGGCAATCTATAAAACTCACCGGTTTTATTATACAGCCATCTGCAATACATTAAAGCACCAAACTGTTGCATGCTGTTCGCCGGAAATCCAGACGTTTTGCCCATGCTTAGAGTTAAATCAATGTAGGGCGGACTTGGTCTTGTTACAGCATCTACAGGTGAGTTAAGAGTCGTAGATTCATCTCTTGAAAAAGCTTCATATTCTTCATAGGTTACTTCATACTTACCAATATAATAGGCATCAATTTTTATTTTCTTAATCGGCTGCTCATCTTTTTCATTAAAAGCATTATTTAATTTACTGCCTAATTCAAAACTGCCGGCGGGGATTTTTACCAGTGTAAAAGCAAGCATTGTTCCGGGAATTTTTTGTTGCATTGTATCAGGCTTGCCCTGTGAAAACACATGCAAAGACATAAGGAAAAGAAAGAAAAAAATACACTTCATTAGTTCTAAAAATTTAGCCCGGGTACTTTTGGCAAATTAACAAAAAGTACTATCCGGCCTGTTTTTTATTTAATCTTTCAAAGTAAAGTTTAAAATTCCTGGTGGATGAACGCTTTAATTTTTGTTTTTTATAATGTGTTATATACAGTGCAGCGCCTGCATGTAGGGCTAACTTTTTGCCTTGATGCATAGGCAAAATGCTACATGCTGAAGCCAGCCAGTCTGCTGTTGCCCCATCCTTCGCTATTACGGTAACATTGCGGTGAAAAGTAACACCATAGCCAGTTTCAGGATCTATAATATGCGAATATTCTTTGCCTTTATAATCTATATGTTGATAGGTAGCACCAGATGTAGCAACGGCAACATTTGCTACCAGAATGTTTTTAGATGATTGCAAAATTTCGCTTTGTGGTAGAGCAATACTTAACCGCCAGTGTTGCAAACCAGGTGGCGGATTTCCTGTAATAATGTCCCCGCCTGCGTCAACAAGAGTGCTGAAAAAATTTTTAGAGGCCAGGCGATCAACAACTTTTTGTGCAACATAACCTTTTGCAATACCCCCCAGATCAAACTTTAAACCTGGTTGAAGAATTTTTATTGTTTTGTTGTTGGTATCGATAATAACATGCGCAAAACCAGATCGCGAGCTCGCATAGTTTAAATCTTTTTCAGAAGGGAACTGTTTTATTTTTATAGCCCGTCGCCAGAGTTTAGTCAGGGTTCCAATAGTAATATCGAATTTTTTTTGGCTTTCTTTCCAGGCATCATAGCTACGTATTATGATATCATAAAGCATCGGCGATGGTTGTATAAGCGTATCCAGGCCGGCCACCATATTTAATTTGCTAAGTTCACTCGTGATATCATAATCACTAAAAACGGCGTTCATCTCATCAACATATTCAAAACAATCCTGTGCGGCGAGTCGTGCAGTAACCGAATCGTCTGAATAAAAGATTATTGTAAAA
>JBDSRT010000161.1:0-4551 GCA_039929165.1 Ginsengibacter sp. | reverse complement strand
AGGTCCTAAAGGATTGTTACCAAATAAAGTTTTATATAAGGTATCCACAAAAGCCGTTTGTGGATTAGCACCCATCAAAGCCGTTTGTGATTTACTTTTTTGAATAAATGAATTAAAGAGACTTGTGTCTTTACGTGGTGCAGTAAAATACAGATATGTTAACTGTAGCATAGTCTCAATATCTTTAAGAGAACTGTTGCCACTAATACCTTCACTTGTTGAAGTAAATGCTGGAATTGCATTAGCAGTTTTACCGGCAAGTACTTTCCTGAGATCAGCAGGATTAAAATTAGCAATACCCATGCTGCTTACGATGGCAACAGCATTGTCAGCATTATATTTATCATTCAGGCCATAATTATTTTTTCCGCCAGCTCTTACTGCACTCATCAAAACCTGGTCATTTTTAAAATCAGTAGATTTTAATGTGACTGTAACTCCATTCCCAAATTTTAGTTCTGTTGTACCGAGGTAAGTATTTTTTGTACTTGATACAATCTTGCCGGCCTTTGGAGTTGAAGCCATTAATGAAGATGCCAATGCCTTTTCTTCATATGGTTTGGTATCTGTTTTTTCTACATCATCAGCCTTTGCCAGCAACTCTTCGCCAGTAGGTAAATTCTTTCCGGCTGAAGGTTCAGGGCCTGTTAAAGCCACAAACTTATTGTTGTTATTTACGAGTGATTTACCAATAGCATTTACTTCATCTAAAGTAATAGATGGTACAAAAGCTTTGTAATAATCATACTCTGTTTCAATACCAGGAATAGGTTCTTTCACTAAAAAATTGCGGATATATTCACTAATATAATTTTGGGATTCTGTTTTATCTCTTTCGTTATAAGCCCTTTCCATATTGCTTAACATCATTTTCTTTATCCTTTCAAGTTCTGCTGCAGTTGCGCCGTATTTTTTAAGTCTTTCCACTTCTGTTACGTAAGCTTCCAGGCCTTTAACCGGGTCACCCGAACCAACGCCAATTTCACCACCAAACGATTCATAACCGCGGGCATAACTCGCAAAGCCACCATAAGCAAAGAGGAAAGGCGGATTTTCTTTTTGTGTTAACTCTCTTAATCTCTGGTTAAGCACACTTGTAAACATTGACTTTACCATTGATTGCCTGTAATCACCTGTTACAACTTCAGGTGAATCCGGTTGAAAAGAATAGTTATAAATAATACTATAATCTGTTGCTTCTTTATCAGTAACTACCATGCCTTCACTTGAGGCATAAAACGGCACCACAGCATTGGTACGAGGCCTGCTGCCCGCGGGATTTTCAAGTGAATTGAAATGTTTTTTAATCAGTTCTTCTGCTCTGACCGGCTCAATGTCTCCAACTACCAAAACAGCCATCAGATCAGGACGATACCACTCATGGTAAAATCTTTTTATCGCATCATATGAAGAATTTTTAATAATGCTATCTAAACCAATTGGTAATCTTTTACCATAAATTGATCCCGCAAAAATTTTAGGATATAGCTTTTTATTCATCCTGTCATCTGCCCCTTTACCTAACCTGCTTTCTTCTAAAACTACAGGTCGCTCGCCATCTATATCTTCATTATTATAAGTTACGTTACGTGACCAATCTTCTAAAACCTGGAAACCTTTCTCTATATTACCCGGCTTATCTGTAGGAATTGGCAAAATATAAACGGTTTCATTAAAGCTTGTATAGGCATTAAGATCGTTACCAAAACCTACACCAATATCCTGCAGGAAAGAAACGATATCATTCTTTTTAAAATTAGTGGTACCATTAAAAGCCATATGTTCAGACAAATGCGCAAGTCCCTGTTGATCATCATCTTCTTGTGTTGAGCCAGCATTTACTACAAGTCGTAGCTCAACTTTTTGCTCCGGTTTTTTATTCTGCCTGATGTAATAGGTCAGGCCATTATCAAGCTTACCAATTTTCACTTTGGGATCAACCGGAATTTTGGTTGTTGTATCTATCTGTCCATATGTTGAACCATACATTAAAACAAATACAAATCCTGTTAACCCTGCAGTTATTACTTTAAGAAACGTCATTATTTAAAAGATTAAGAGGCAAATATAATTGCTCTATCCGTGCAGGAATAATATTATTTATGAGCGGAGACAAGCCCAAATCTGTGTAGACAAGACTGCAGGCTCGCATTCCATGTAGGAATAGGTTCAGGCAGTATGGACTGTATTTTTTTTGTATTCATTACAGAAAACGACGGTCGTGTTGCCGTAGTTTTAAATTGATCTGAAGTTGTTGGGTTAACGATGCAGTTGGATGATATTAAATCTTTAATAGCTAATGCAAATTGAAACCATGTAACGGCACCGTTGTTAGCATAATTGAACACACCTTTATTTTCCTTTACCGATGTTATCATCGTCCAGATCATTTTTGCAATATCCGCAGCATAAGTTGGTGAACCTTTTTGATCGTCTACTACATTGATAGAATCCTTTTCATTCATTAGCTTAACCATGGTCTTAACAAAATTGTTTCCATACTCAGAGTACACCCATGATGTGCGTATAATAGTCGTTTCTGGATTTTTAGCAAGCGCCAGCTCCTCACCCAAGAGTTTTGAAGCGCCATACACATTAGTCGGATCAACGGGATCATCTTCTTTATAAGGCTTTGTTGATTTACCACTATAAACATAATCAGTGGACAAATGATAAAAATCAGCACAATGATTTTTACAGGCCTCGGCTAGATAACCAACAGCAGTACCGTTAATCCTGAAAGCTAGATCAGGCTCGGCTTCTGCTCTATCAACTGCAGTATATGCTGCGCAATTGATACAGTGATTTATATTATTCTCTTGAAAAAATGAGTCAACGGACGCTACATCATCGATAGCTAATTGTTGCCTGTTTGTAAAAAAAACCTTATATGATTTTTCCGTTTCAAGAAGCCGTCTAAATTCTCTACCAACCTGGCCATCAGCACCGGTTATTAAAATAGTTTTCGTCGTGGCTTCAGTGACTGACATGAGAATTTGCAGTGTTAGTTAATACACGAAATTATTTTTGCACTCTGCAAAAGTAGGTTGAACCTGATCTTTATCTGAAACTATTGCATCTTCAGGAGAAACTTTCCAATCGATATTTAAATACGGATCGTTATAATTAATCCCGGCTTCGTGTTCTTTATTATAAAATTCATCACATTTATAAAAGACCTCCGCTGTTGGTGAAAGCACAGAATACCCATGCGCAAATCCTTTGGGCACTAACAGTTGCTTTTTATTTTGTGCACTCAATTCAACAGTATAAACTTTGCCAAAGGTTGGTGAACCTTTTCTTAAATCAACTGCAACATCAAGAATAGCGCCGTCCAGCACCCTCATTAGTTTAGTTTGCGGATGTGGCTCAAGCTGGTAATGCAGGCCTCTTAACACACCATAGACTGAACGGGCCTGGTTATCCTGAACAAAATTTATGGTTACGCCAAAGCCTTGTAAAGTGTTCTTATTATAGCTTTCAAAAAAATAGCCGCGGCTGTCATCATGCACAACGGGCTCAAAAATTAGAAGGTCCCGGAATTCGGTTTGTACAACTGGCATATTTTAATCAATTAAACAGAATAAAGATTTTTAAAATATTGTATTGTATCAATGAGTCCGTCTTCAAATTTTGTAGTGGGTTGATAGTCTAAAAGTTTTTGTGCTAAAGTTATATCAGCCAATGAATCTCTTATGTCACCTTCCCGGGCTTCACGGTATGTTGGGTGATGATCACTTTTCAGTTGTTTGCAAACTGCCTGATACAAATAGTTAACGGAGTACCTCTTTCCTATTGCCACATTATACATCGTATTAATCGCTTCCTTATTATCCGTAAGCATCCCTTTAATATTTACCTGAACAGCATTCTCCACAAAAGTAAAATCACGGGTTTGTTCTCCGTCGCCATTAATATACACCGGTGTTTTATTCATGATGCCTTTTACAAATAATGGAATTACTGCAGCATATGGACCATCAGGATCCTGCCGTGGCCCAAAAATATTAAAGTAACGAAGCCCAATCACCGGAATATTATAGACTTGCGCAAAAACCAAAGCGTATAATTCATCTGCACGTTTGCTTACAGCGTAAGGCGATAAACAATTTCCAATTTTATCCTCACGTTTTGGTAGCGTTGATTCGTCGCCATACACAGAAGATGATGAGGCAAATACAAACTGCTTAACACCATTGTCTACTGCAGCTTTCAAAATATTTACAAAGCCGCCAACGTTTACATCGTTTGTATGATAAGGTTCTTTAATAGAGCGGGGCACAGAACCTAATGCCGCCTGGTGACTTACATAATCAATACTTCTACACGCTTCCTGGCAAAAAGCCAAATCTCTAATGTCGCCTTCTAAAAGTTCAAAAGCCGGATACTTAGTAAGAATATCAATGTTACTCTTAAAGCCATTTGAGAAGTTATCTATTACTCTTACTTTTTTAGCGTTATTCTTTAATAGATATTCTGATATATGTGCCCCAATGAAGCCTGCGCCACCAGTAATAAGGAAAGACTTTGTTGAAAGATCTTTAGTATGAA
>JBDSRT010000160.1:0-14671 GCA_039929165.1 Ginsengibacter sp. | reverse complement strand
CCTTTGCGATAACCTTTCCAGCCGCATTGTTCTATAAGCCAGCCAGCAGCCAGCTTTATATTATTGCCAAAAACTTTATAACCAACTATATCAGGAAATTGATCTTTGAGTTTTTTAAACTCTATTTCGGTAATCTCAGGATTTTTAAAAAAGCTTCCGGCATTACCAATTAAGTTCGGATCTGGTAATTTTTTTGTTCTGATATTTATTACAGCATCAGATATGGCTTTAAGGCTAAGTGTTTCAGCGCCCATATTTTCAAGCTCCTGTTTAATAGCGCCATAAGAAGTATTATAAACCGGGGTTTTATTTAAGCGAAAAGTGACAGATAGAATAACATATTGGTCATGCAATTTTGTTTTAAAAACACTTTGCCTATAACCAAATTTGCAATCATTTGCATCAAACTTTATAACAGATTTTTCGGCAATATTAAAAGCCTCAAGCTGATGGAATACATCCTTTATTTCCACACCATAAGCGCCAATATTTTGCATGGGTGAAGCACCAGTGTTACCCGGGATCAATGATAAATTTTCTACACCACCTAATCCATTGTTTACGCAATGCATTACAAAGCGGTGCCAGTTCTCCCCTGATCCAACTTTAATGTATACGTACTTTTCATCTTCATCTACTTGTTGAATGCCAGTGATATCATTTTTTAAAACAATACCATCAAAATCTTTTGTAAAAAGCATATTACTTCCGCCGCCAAGAATAAGCTTTTGAAGGTTATTAATAGCACTTTTTTCAAGTACCTCATTCAGGCCATCAACAGATTTAATTGATGCAAAATACCTTGCATACACAGCAGTATGAAAGGTATGCAGCGGCTTCAAAAAATAATTTTCCTGAATAGTCATCCAACTTTTTATAAAGGGTCTACATCAATAATTACTGTCACACTTCTAAATGGCTTTTGCACATGCAATAGATTTATACAACCAGAGATCACGTTTTTGTAACCGTTTAGATTTAGGGTATCTCTTGGCAATTTGATTAAAATTTCCCTCAGGTATAAACTCCTTATCCTGTTTACTACAGGTGCAGCGGGGCCAATAATAAAATCTTTCATGGTTTTGGCTAAGCTTAAATAAAGCACATCTGCGGCTTCTGTTACAACTTCATTAATTCTATGCTTGGCAATCAGTTTTATAACTCTGCTGTATGGCGGATAATTAAACTGCTTCCTATTATCTAATTCGTAATTAAAAAAATTAATATAATCATGCTGTTGAACCAGGGCTATGACGGGATGATCAGGCTTGCCTGATTGTATAAGAACCTTTCCCTGTTCAAGCTTTCGTCCTGCTCTTCCACTCACCTGTTCCATTAATTGAAATGCTCTTTCGTTGGCTCTAAAGTCTGCAAAGCTTAGCAAGCCATCTGCATCTAAAATGCCAACCAGCGCTACCTTTTCAAAATCAAGCCCTTTAACCACCATCTGTGTTCCCACTAAAATATCAAGCTCATGTTTTTCAAAAATATGTATGAGGTTTTCATGGGCATGTTTCCCTTTTACAGCATCAACATCCATTCTCGCAATTCTCAGATCAGGAAAGTCTGTGTCAAGTTCTTCTTCAATTTTTTCAGTGCCGAAATTCTTTTCAAGCCAATTTACGGAGCCGCAGGCAGGGCATGTAGTAAGCTTCGGATAACTGGTGCCACAATAATGACAATGCAGCCTGTTTGAAAACTTATGCAGTGTAAGTGTTACATCGCAATTGTTACAATGTGGGACAAAACCGCAAGTAGCACAAAATAAAAATGGTGCATACCCTCTCCTGTTTTGAAATAAAATTACCTGACGGTCATTAGCAACTGTCTCTTCGATAGCAGATTTTAATTGCGGTGAAATAGTAACCTTGCCCTTTTTTGAAGCCGCAACCTGGCGGGTATTTATAGTTTCAATTTGTGGTAAATCTATATTGCCGAATCGTTCATTTATTAAAGCAAGCCCAAACTTACCAATAGCGGCATTATAATAAGATTCCAGAGACGGTGTGGCACTGCCCAATACTACTTTCGCCTTAAACAATGATGCATAGAAAACTGCCGCATCTCTTGCATTATACCTGGGTGCAGGATCCTGTTGTTTAAAAGAACTATCATGTTCTTCATCAATAATAATTAAACCCAGATTATTAAATGGCAGGAATAATGCGCTTCTTGCGCCTAATATAATTTTTACTTCTCCGGATTTTATTTTGTTCCATACTTCAACTCTTTCATTATTGTTGAATTTGGAATGGTAGATAGAAACATTTCCTCCAAAATATTTTTGCAGACGACGGATTATCTGTGCAGTGAGTGTTATTTCCGGTAAGAGATACAACACCTGTTTGCCTGAAGCTATGATTTTTTCGATCAACTTTATATACACAAGCGTTTTACCACTGCTTGTAACGCCATGAAGCAGACATACGTTTTTATCCTGAAAAATTTCCAGGATATGTTCTAATGATTTTTGTTGTGCATCACTTAAAACAAAATCAATGGAAATATCTTTTGGTAAAGAAGGCAACCTATTTACACTTCGCTTTTGAATCGACAAAATACTTTTGTCTATCAAGCCTTTTAACTGAGCCGCGGAAGCGGAAGCCTTTTTTAACAAAGCGATTTGTGTAACATCGCCTTCCGTTTTTACGAGATGCAAATAACTTAAAAGCAGTTCCAGTTGTTTCGGCGCTTTACTCCAATTATTTAAGAGATCGCTTAATGCATCGTCATTGGTATAAGAAGGGTTCAGCAAAACAAAGTTTTCCGTTTTTACCTTGTATTTATCCTCTACATGTTCATACGCAAAACAAACTTTTTTATCAATGAGCTTTTTAATAACGGGATAAACCTGCCGGACATCAAGCAACTGCTGCACCTGCGAAATAGACAATTCATTTTTTAGAAGCAATGCTTCTGCAATTAAATATTCATCATTGCCAAGATCAGAAAAATCATCACCGTATTCTTCGTTAAAAAATAAAGTTGTTTCACTACTTAACTTTAAATGTGTAGGCAGAGCAGCCGACATCACTTCGCCTTCGCTGCACATATAATACTTGCTTATCCAGTTCCACAACTGTAGTTGTTGCTCAAAAATTATAGGCTCTTCATCTATTACCTGGATGATGTCTCTTACTTCATAACCGGGATTTTCTTTAGATATTGATTTAATTATACCAGCGTACTTTTTGTTTTTTCCAAAAACGACTTCCGCCCTGCAGCCTTCTTTTACTTTGTTATTAAGATTTGCCGGAATACTATATGTAAATGTTTTGGGGATTGCAAGCGGAAGGATGACCTCGACATATCCTGGCATTGTTTGCGATGGCTCAACATCAAAAAAAAGCTCATCTGCATTTACCTGTAAAACGTTCATCTATGCAAATATAACCTGCATTAAAATTGGTCAATGTAAGTCAATGTCTTCAACTATCCAGCTTGCATGATAGCGTCGCAGGCCTTCGTCCATTTTCTTGTAAACGTCCGCCTTTAAAAATTGGATATCGTTTAAAGTAAGTCCATCAGTAAAAATTGTGGGCAGATGTACAGCTCTTGATTTACCCGGATTTAGAGACAACATATTATCGTAATGCAACCGATCATAAGTATCTAAAAGTAATATAGGAGAAATTGGTGTTTGTGTCTCGATGGCAATTCTAAATGCACCATCATAAAATTGTTTCAACGGTTTGTGGGTTGTATTAAATGTTCCTTCAGGGCAAATAAAGATCGAAATGTTTTTGTTGAGAATGGATTTTAAAACCTTAATACTTGCAGCCCTTTTAGAAACACTTGTTCTATTAACTAAAACAACGGCCTTTCTGTAGATATACCCAAAAATGGGGATCGAAGCGAGTTCTGATTTTCCAAGTATCCGGATGTTTTGACTTCTTACGGCTTTCATCATTACCGGAACATCGAAGTAAGAAATATGATTACTTACAAAAATTTTTTGCCCTTTATAAAGAGCGCCTTCATATATATTTGTATGCCTTATTGCCATAAGAAAGAACCAACTATCTGCCCATAAGCGGCACAGCGTATATATGGTATTGCCCCCAGTTACACGGCCAAAAAAAGATGCTATCACCACAAAGGGAAACAAAAGGAGCATTAAAATTACAAAGACGAAAAATCCATAGATACTGTAAATGCCGCGTAAAGCTTTCAAAATCATTTATTTGGATTCAGGTTTACAGCATATTTATGCCTGAAGTAAAAATTATTATCCCCGCAAAATTTGCAAAAATTAAAGTTGAATCCATTACCTTTGCACTCCTAAATTTGGATTTTTATGTTTGCAGTTGTTAAAATAGCCGGTCAGCAATTTAAAGTTTCTAACGGACAAAGTTTATATGTTCCACATATTTCCGGTAAAACTGGTGATAAGGTTGAATTCTCTGATATTCTGTTCCTAGAAAATGATGGCGATATAAAAAGTGGAAGTGATGCAAGTGCAACTATAACTGCAGAAATTATTAATGACACTATTAAGGGTGATAAGGTTATTGCTTTTAAGATGAAAAGAAGAAAAGGTTTTAGAAAAAAACATGGTCATCGTACGCAATATTCGCACATAAAAATTACTGGCATTTCGGGCGACAATAAATAACATTTACAAGTCAATTCTTGTCATAAATACCAGGAGCAAAAATTTATAAATCATGGCACACAAAAAAGGTGAAGGTTCAGTAAAAAATGGACGTGATTCGCAAAGCAAAAGATTAGGTGTAAAAATATTTGGTGGCCAGCAAGCTATATCAGGAAATATCATTGTTCGTCAACGCGGTACAACATTTCACCCTGGAAAAAATGTTGGCGTTGGTAAAGACTTTACAATTTTTGCAACTACAGATGGTGTTGTAGAATTTAGAAAAAGCAAAGGAGATAAAACTTATATCTCAGTAAATGCCATCACTGCATCGGCATAATTTATCAAATTAGTTTTGTCTGTTAAGGAATTGTTTTTACTTTAGTAAATATTTACTAACAATTAAATTCTATTAACATGGCTATGGCAAAAAAAGCAGCAGCTAAAAAAGCAGCTCCTAAGAAGGCAGCAGCTAAAAAAGCAGCTCCTAAAAAAGCAGCTCCGAAGAAAGCGGCAGCTAAAAAAGCAGCTCCTAAAAAGGCAGCAGCTAAAAAGAAGTAGATTAAGCTTTAACAAAGCTAAATACCTAAGTCCCGATCATTCGGGACTTTTTATTTTATATATACTTAGTCCCGAAAGCCTTACTACAAGGCGATTTAAGCAATTTACTTTAAAGATTTTATTTTTATAATTCTAAGGAATGCAACTATACTTTAAATAGTTAACATCAACATAGTAGTAATGACAAATAGCCAAATTGCAGATCAGTTTTCTCTGCTTGCAAAGCTCATGGAGATACATGGAGAAAATAGTTTTAAAGCAAAATCGTATTCTATTGTTTCATACAATATCGATCAATTGCAAACAGAGTTGCGTGACATGGATGAAGAAAAAATTTTTTCACAACATGGCATTGGAGAATCAACTGGTAAAAAAATTATTGAATTACTGAAAGACGGGAAGTTAAAATTGCTTGATGAGATAATTAATAAAACACCACCAGGTGTTATGGAGATGCTTAAAATAAAAGGCATGGGTCCTAAAAAAATATCTACCATTTGGAAAGAGATGGAGATAGAAAATATTGGTGAGCTATTATATGCCTGCCATGAAAACAGGTTAATGCTTTACAAAAATTTTGGAAAGAAAACACAAGAAAAAATTATTGAAGCCATAGAATTTCATGAAGCACAAAAAGGAAATTTTTTGTTTGCACAGGTTGAAGTTTTAGGACAGGAATTGCTGGCTTATTTGCAGAAAATTTTAGAAACAAATTCTATACAAATTACCGGTGAATATGCAAGACACAGTGAGATCATATCAAGTCTTGAATATGTGCTGGCAATACCACAAAAAATAATATTAAATGTGCTGTCAAACTATAATGAATTCACCTTTGATGAAACCAACAAGGACGGGGATTTTCTGTTATATCATTACGATAACAAAATTGCGTTGAAATTATTTTCAGTAGACCAGAGTCATCTATGGTCTACTACCTTCTATCATTCAGGAAGCAGCGAGTTTACTCATGAATTTTTTAATAGATATCGAAAAATAAATTTAAAGCAGGCTACCTCCGAAGAAAACATCTTTGAAATATTGCAAATCCATTCTATACCAGCGTTTCTAAGAGAAACGACCGAGATAATTGACTTAGCAATCAAAAAACCAATTCCCGAAGTTATTTTACCTGCAGATGTCAAAGGAATCATTCACTGTCACAGTAACTGGAGCGATGGTTCAAATACGATAGAGCAACTTGCGACAGCCGCTATTGATGCCGGTTATGAATATTTGGTTATGAGTGATCATAGCAAATCTGCCTTTTATGCGAAGGGATTGTTTGAAGATCGGATCAAAGCGCAACATGAACTTATTAATACGTTAAACGACACTCTAAAGCCATTTAAAATATTTAAAAGCATTGAAAGTGATATTTTGAATGATGGCAGTCTTGATTATTCCAATGGTATTTTGTCAACATTCGACCTTGTGATAGCTTCTGTGCATTCTAATTTAAAAATGACTGAAGAAAAGGCTATGCAGCGGCTGCTTACGGCTATCGGAAATCCATACACGACAATTTTAGGCCATATGACAGGCCGGTTATTATTAAGCAGAAAAGGTTACCCGTTAGATCATGAAAAAATCATTGACGCATGTGTAGCCAATAAAGTAGTGATTGAATTGAATGCACATCCACGCAGGCTGGACATGCGTTGGCAATGGCTTACTTATGCACTGGAAAAAGGCGCAATAATTTCTATTGATCCTGATGCGCATTCCACCGGTGAATTCAATAACATAAGATACGGAGTATTGGCCGCCCAAAAAGGTATGGTAACAAAAGATAAAAACCTAAGCAGTTTTAGCCTACCGGAGTTTGAAAATTTTTTAATAAACAATAGAAAGGCTTAGCTTATATCAGAAGGAACCGAAGCTGTTGCATAAGGTAACTTTACAAAGAATGTAGTTCCTACATGTTCGGTAGTTTCAAACCAGATAGAGCCATTGGATTTTTCGACAATGCCTTTGCACATAGCGAGTCCTAATCCTGTACCCGAAGATTTAGTGGTAAAATTTGGCGTGAATATTTTACTTAGCATCTCTGCTGGAATGCCTTTGCCATTATCTCTAACTATAACTACAAAATCTTTACCCCTTGAAGACGTTTCAACTAGAATTTGTGCAGTTCTAGTTTCAGGTACGGACTGAATTGCATTCTGCAAAAGGTTTGTGAATAGCCGGTTTATTTGCGTTTTATCAGCATTAATTAGCAGTTCGCTATTATGAAGCTTTAATTGTACTTCAACATTTTCGTTAGATGAAAACAATGTTGTCAACTGCCTCAACACATCCACTAAGTCAAACACCTGGTTATTGGTTTGGCCAATGTTAGCAAAGTGAGCGAAATCACCTGCAATTAGTGAGAGGTGATCTATCTGCTCTACCAACACCTTTGCAACGTAGCGTGAAATATCTTTTACGTTTGTTGAATTAGATTCAATAGCCTTTTGAAGATATTGCAGGTTGAGCTTCATTGGCGTCAGTGGATTTTTTATTTCATGCGCCACCTGTCTCGCCATCTCACGCCAGGCGTCTTCCCGTTCATTTCTTGCCAATAATTGTGCACTTATGTCAAGCTTCTTTACCATCTTGTTGTATTCCTTTACAAGATTTCCGATTTCATCATTTCGTCGCCAAATAATAGCTTCATTTATCTTCCCAAGATTTACTTCTTTCATCTTGTTACCTATTAACGAAAATGATCTTGTTATTCTTGAAGTGATGATCAAAGCTATAATGCCTGCAATAATAAAAATGAAGGCATTAAGGTTGATGATGGTTACCAAAAAATTTGATATCTCATCATCTATGTTATACTGCGACTCGAAATAAGGAATATTAAGATATGCTAATTCTTTGCCTGATCGATTCCTTACCGGCACATAATCGCTGAGGTATTTGAGATCACCAATTTTTTGATCCCGAAAGAACTGTACATCTTTTAAATGTTTTAAATGGTAGAAAGCAACAGGATCCATCTTTTGGCTTAATATTCCTTTTTGATAAGGGAATTGAAGAGAGGCCACTTTCAGGTTTCCATTAAGATCATAAATATTTACATCAGCAGAATGTATTTCAGCTATCCTGTTAACAGCATAAGCTAAACCATCACCGGGTGTCAGTTCCAGTCTGTGAAGGCCGGTGTTCGCAAGGTTGGTAGTGTCCAGGGAATTTCTTACTTCATTTTGCATTACCTGGATTATGCGGCTTAATCTTTCCCTATTATTACTATGATAACGGCTGATAAAAAAAAGAATAGTTGTTATACCGATAATTAAAAAGGAAAATAAACTAATAGAAATAATAGTGCCTTGTATCTGCGATCTGATGCTTAATTGCGAGAAGAGTTTAATGCGTTTTAAATTGAAGCGTTTTTGAATAACAACATTCAATAGGTTTAGCACGCCGTTTAAAAAAAGAAATGAACAAAACAAATAAGCAAAGAGCGTTATGCCTTCAATAAAAATGTTATCCTTTTTAGCTATAACAATAACTTTTTCACCGCTCGCCCTATACCACAATTCGTGATAGCCATTATTATAAAACGACTTAAACTCATTGTTCAAAAAATTATTAGGTTGAATGGTTGTTGGGAATGAATAATCATTATGACTGTCCGTGAGCTTATTACCCAAATATATCGCAATAGCATATGTTGAAGAACTTTCTATAGCATTCACGTTACCCCTGGTAAACAGCTCAGGATATAATTCATTGGTAGCATTGTTCTTCGGGTTTGATACAATGAAAATGTATCCCAATACTATCCCATCATCATTGATAATTTCCTTTTTGCTGATGTAATTAAACTTATCAAATGAGACGTCAATATAGTACAGACCGGGTTTCGCTGTTGGCTTTGCCTGTGTTTCAATAAGCGCATTCAAAGTACTTAACGGTGTAGCATCTATATTAAACAAAGGATCACCGAACTGATTGTAAGTATAAATTCTGGTAGCATACTTATTTAGGTAACCTGAAAAGTTTTCACTGATGAGGCTGTCTTTCAAGTGTGCATTTTGTTCACTGTTTTTAAATCTATCAAAAACACTAATCAGTCTATCATTTCTAAAGTCAGCTAAAACAAAATTCATCATGCCTTCGTTAGCCGGATCAGATTTGTTTGAAAGGTTTTCTGCATAGTTCCGCCTGGCGCTGAGTTCTTTTATCCTGTTTTGAGATACGATGATGATCGTTATAGAAATAGAAAAGAAGAAGATCCAAAAAACATATCTGGACAAAATGATCTTTGAAAACTGGTAGCGTCGTTGGTTTTCATCTAATAAGAAAATAAACATCAGCAACCAAACCAATAACGGTAAATAGAATGACACCAGCGGGCTTGCGATCTGGAAACTTAAGAACAACATTCCTGCAACAGTTAATGCCACATAAAGCCAGTAAAGGCGATTATTGTATAGCGGTATAATTGCATAATACATTATTTGAAAAAGAAAAAAGTAGCCTGTAGCAAGGCACGACAAAATAATAAATCCAATAACGCTATACCGGCTCAGTGTAAAGAAACGCGTAACCTCAAAAGAAATATCAGAATCTGCTACAAGGCTTCGTATAATCTGTCCTATTAATGCTGTAGTTAAAACCATAGCAATAACTAGAGCACCATTAAATACATAAAGCCACCTGGTTTTAGGAATCACGTTTTTAAAAGCTATGTGCTTTAGATGGTGCCGGGAAAACAAGATAATCCAAACAAAAAGACAAGCGTTTATTAAGAGATCGCCCAGAGATTTATTAATAAAATTTGAAGCGTAAATAGTTGGATCAAAAAGATCAAACTGTCGCAAATTAAAAGGAATCGGCAAAACGTAGCTGAGAGTTCTAAGCAAAATTACCGGCGCAAACAAATACAAAAACCCGGTTAAAAATCCTTTGCGAATTACAACAGCACTAGCAGTGATATGCACAAAAATCAGTAGCAAAAATGTTCCGATCATTTTTAAGATGATCGCAAACAGGTTATTATTAGATGCTGTTACGTTGTTGGCTGAGGTAAGATAAAACAGCGTTTCGGGGCTAATTCCCGTTATTTTCAGACCGCCAGATGTAAGGCTAAGGCTATATTCATTTTCGATATCGTCAAGAGCTGTGAAACTATTTTTCAAATATTTATTACTTATATAATATTCCCATTTAACTGGAACCAGGCTTATTAGTTTGTGACGCTGGCCATTGATGATCTTAGTTTTTTGATTTAAGACGTACCAGCCGTTTGAAAGCTTGAAGCCGTAACTGCCGTCCTTTAAAGATCTGATTTCAGCATCAGGCTGAACCACTTGTGTGCTCCAGAATACACAACTGTCGGGCATTCCAGGCCTTGAGTAATAGATATACGAAAAATAATTCTTAGAAGTGAAACGGTTTAGAAGGTCCCGGTTAAATTTTTGTTCAGAAAGTTTTTTGATCAATTGCGTGTCTTGGATAACAGAAAAAAAATCTTTTTGCTTGCTCCTGATGTCTTTTTCTATGGAGGTTTTAACACTCTGCGGAGTAGAAGTTCCACTCCAATAATTATCAATGATTACGGCGAGGGTAAATGCCCATGCTGCTGCTATAAGCAGGTAACTATTTTTTGAAAAAAGGCCGAGATGGTTAAAGCTAATTTTCAAATGTCACTTGTTTTTGTTTTTACGGCATTCCATAAATCATCCATTTCAGTTAAGGACATTTCGCTTAGTAATAAATTTTTTTCCTTTGCTATTTTCTCCATTTCCGTAAAGCGGTACACAAACTTATTGTTAGTTACAGACAGTGCCTGCTCTGCATCAACTTTTAAAAATCTCGAGTAGTTAATAATGCTAAATAACAGGTCGCCCATTTCTTCTTCGATATGCTGCTGGTTACCTGACTGCACAGCTTCCTTTAACTCTTGTTGCTCCTCAATAATCTTCTCCCAAACCTGTTCTTTATTTTCCCATTCAAACCCAACTTGTTTGGCTTTTTCCTGAATGCGCATGGCTTTTATTAAGGCAGGTAATGATTTTGGTACGCCACTTAAAACTGATTGCTTGCCTTCGTTTAACTTAATCTGTTCCCAATTTCTTTTTACATCTTCATCATTTTTTACAGAAACAAGCGTTCCATTATTTTCAGTGTCACCATAAATGTGTGGGTGGCGTTTTATAAGTTTTTCGCAGATTGTGTCTATAACTTCAGCCAGCGTAAAATGCCTCTCTTCCTCGGCAATTTTGCTATAGAAAATAATATGAAGCAATACGTCCCCAAGTTCTTCTTTTAAGTCAGTATAATTTTTACTGGTGATGGCATCGGTAAGTTCGTATACTTCCTCAATAGTAAGCTGGCGAAGTGTTTCAAAGGTTTGCTTCTTGTCCCAGGGACATTCATTCCTTAATGTGTTCATTATAGAAACCAGTCGAAGAAAATTTTCTGAGATATTATCTGACATAAGCTATGATGAATTGATATTTAATTAAGCATTGCATCAATATCTTATTGACTTGGGCATACACTATCAGCTAAGTTTGAAAGGTAAAGATGTAACAAAGTTTTGGAGAAGACTGTTATAATATCGGGTTAAAAATCAATAGGAAGTTATGTCTGCTGCAGATAAGGGGTTACTTTAGTTTTTTATTTAAGGCATGAATTCTAAAGTGTAATATTCAGGTAATGAGATATAAGCAACTTGCAATTTTTATAATGTGTTGTATGCTTCAAAGCGCAGCAAGCAATACTTTTTGTCAATTTTTTTATAAAGATATCTGGAACACTAACCAGCTCAATAGAGAGATGGCCTTATTAAAATCTAATAACATAAGGGTTGTCAGTATTAAGAGTTTTGAAAGTAATGGCGAGCCAAGCCAGGGGTTTTATTGTGAAAAACGCATAGATAAAAATCGCCGGAAATCTGAAACAATTACCCGGTCAAACGTGACGAATCAATCTCTTCTTACATCCTTATTTAATGATGATGTACATATACTGCAGACTACCGATAGTACCAGTTCCGAATTAAACCGAACCACTTATAATTATAACCCTGAACACCGGCTTACACAAATTACAAGTTTTACAAGATCTGATGATGATGCTAACGGCATAACTGAAATTCATAAAATCAACTACGATGATAACGGGATGCTTATTGGCATAACCCGTTTAAAAAACAATCAGCCTTTTTCTTCTATTGTTTTTAAAAATGATAGCAATGGTAATGTGATTGAAGAAGGAGAAACGCTTAATAGCACTACCTCTAAGAAGTACTATTATTATTATGACGATAAAAAAAACCTGACCGATGTAGTGAGTTATAATGAAAGAGCAAAGCGTTTACTACCGGAATACATGTATGAATACAATCAATCCGGGCAAATAAAACAAATGATTACAACTGAAGAAGGTGGCGAAAATTATTACACCTGGAAATATACTTACAATGATCAACGGTTGCGGGAAACTGAAAAGTGTATTAATAAAGAAAGGAAGCTGATGGGGAGTGTGGAATATACGTATAAGTAAGATGAGAAAATGAGATGATCATTTTTAACCGGACCAATCTAGATGTGACTACAATTAGTGAAAACTTTTTAAAAAATAATTGTCATTTTACAACAATTTCCAATATTATGACTACGTTAGCTTCAACAATTCTACCATAAATCATTAAAGTCGAGCTCAATTTTGCAGGAGGTTGTAAGCTCAAAAGCAGTCACGGAAGTTTGTTGGTAAAAATTATCTTTCAGAACGAAGGCATCAACAGTTTGTTTATCAGGATCGGCAATTAAATAATATTTTACACCGTTCGATTCATACAATTTGAATTTGACGTTTCTGTCTTTTAACCTTGTTTTATATGAAGCAATTTCCAATACAAGTGTTGGTGGAAATCTTAAAAAATCATCTTCAAACTTACCACAAACAATCATAACGTCAGGGCATACAACAGTATTATCATCAATGATCCAGTCTAATTCATAATAGATAGCGCAGTCACAACCATTATTATATTTTAGAAACGCGTCTTCAGAAAGCCGCATAAATTTTCTGCCTGCCTCCTGATGTGTTCTTTTTGGCGATGGACTCATTGCATAAGGAAAACCATAGATCAATTCCCAATCACCTGCCCATTGGGCATAGTCTTTATAGGAATATTGAGGGAGCCAATCTGCTGGAATAGTTCTGCTATTCATTTACTGAATTTACTTCAAAAAAAATTAGCAGCGTAGATAACAATAGAAAGCCTCAGCAACCTATGCTGAGGCCCTGTACCCGGTATGGGTACACTACAACGAGTCAATAGTGTTGCTGATATTGAGTTTTATAATTTACAGGTACAACAGGGGTACACGAGTTGTAACATTGTAGCTTTTCGTTTAAAACTAGGTAGTATTTCAAGATGAATTTATATTCCTAAATTTCATCTGTTATCCTTTTTAAATGAGAATTGGCACTTTATAGCGGTTGTCCTTCCTCCTATGTGCCATGGGGTGACATGCAAGCTTCCATTTCTTCGATTTGAAGCAACTTCGAACATGCTACACAAATAGAGTTTCCCTTTCGTAGGCCTCCTTCTTTTTATTTTTGCTAAAAGCACGTACGTTCAGATACCTTACTTTGCCACTTAGGATGTAATAACAAATCCCTTGCTATTTCCAACATCATCATCGTCCATCAGTTTAGAAACTTGCAATTCCAGTTGTTCAGAATCCAGTTTTGTGTTTTAAAGTCGTGGTAATAAAATCCCACTCTATGCCTAATTGTCTTTAAGATCATATTTATGGCAATAATGTGGGCGATCCCATCATCATTAATATCAGCAACGTCGTGACCAATGCATTTTTTGAAGTGTGCGTATAATGCTCTCGTTTTTCGGTAAATGTGCCATTAAATACCGGATGTTTTAAGGAGTGGTTTCAGTGGTTTAGAATATTTATCCTAGAGATCGTTTGCAGGACATCTATATTTTTGTTTACAAAATCTAGTGGCGTATTACTGCGCAAGCTTAGTAGTCAAAAGGTACATGTACAAATCGCCGTAATGGTCATCATCAACAAATGCAGCATGAACTGGCAAACTAGGATCTGCCAGGTTATATTAATTTGCCATCTTCTTAAAGGTTGGTTAGCCTTCATGGTTCAACCTCTGGTTGATGAAAAAAAAGACCGTGCTTCGTTTGCTGAGTGCACCCCTCCAGGTACTTAGGGATTTTATTATCTGTACCAATATTTAGTAATGGATGCATTGCAGATTTCATTCATCGGTAGTTAAACGGAGTGATAAACGGAGTAGAAACGAACCCCCTACCTGCTTTGACATCGAATTAAATAGAATTTTGCAAAAACACTTTCTCCTAAATTTTTAATTTGAAATACAGGACTGTACAGGATGGTGGAATGGTATTATTTGTATACATTTGAAGAGCTATTTTGTTTACATCGTGTGAAACCTAAAATGATTTTGCACTTTGAAAGGTGCCATCACTAAACAATAAAACGATTGCTATGCTAATTAAACTGAATCGGTCTTTTC
>JBDSRT010000159.1:0-3235 GCA_039929165.1 Ginsengibacter sp. | reverse complement strand
TTCATTTGAAAATCAGGATGGCCGCATTGCCAAAGTACAAAAGCGTATTGATCGGCAAAGTTGGCGAAGGTCACATTTTTATCTTCTGTAAAATGGCCGTTGTCATAATTTACCTTTACAAGAACCGGTTTGCCTGATGTTGTTGCATTTTGTACTGCCGCTGCAAATTTGCCTGGCTGCCATGGCACTACACGGGAGTCGTTCCAACCAGCCACATTTATTACTGCCGGATATTTTGTGCCCTTGACTACATGCTGCATGCCGTCCATTTCATACAATGCTTTGCACTCAATGCTATCTTTTACAGTTCCGAACTCAGGAATGTTTACCGGCCCGTTGGCACTAAACTCAAGCCGCATAGCATTTGCACAACCAACATTATTTATAGCGGCAGCAAATAAATCTGGCCGTTCTGTAATTGCCCGGCTTATTAACACACCTCCGGCGCTTGTTCCGGTGCCGGCAAGCTTATCTGCAGAGGTATAACCGTTAGAGATCATGTACTCAGCACAACTGATAAAATCTTTCCATGTGTTAGGCTTTGTAGTTTTATAGCCCGCCCTGTACCACTCCTCACCTTTTTCACTGCCACCCCGCACATGCGGTATACCAACCACCACGTCTCTAACCGCAAGAGAGTTTTGACGGACACTGAAATACGGTGTTGAACTGCTGCCATAAGCACCGTACGCATTTAGCAGGCACACATTGGAGCCGTCCAGTTTAGTTCCCTTTTTATATATTACAGAAAGTGGTACCATCACACCATCATGGCCTTTTACTTCAACTTCTTTAACCTCAAGGTTCCTGTACTCTGCTGGAAAAAGGGCTGGTTTATTTTGCTGACTTGGTGTAAACACATTGTTTACGGCATTGTAATCAAACTCTGTGTAGGGCTGCGTCCAGGAGGTAACGCCGATAATACAGTTATTTGTTTTAGTATCTAAACAAAATACATCTATAGTACCAGTGTAAGGCACTTTAACTTCATTTGTCTTTTTGGTTTTAAAGTTATATTTAGACAGGTGGCTATTGATACCGTCGCTGTGTACTATAAATAAAAAGTCTTTACTGTGTGTAACATATTTAAGTGTCTGATCTTGTTTTTCAGGCACAATGGTTTTGGCGTTATTCCAATCAGGATGCTGTAAATTGGTAGCAACCAATTTATAGTTTTTCGCATTGTTATATGTAATGGCATACACATCATCATTAATAATGTCCAAACTCCGCACCAGCTTGTCAGCCTGGGTAGCGAGTGTGTTCCATTTGATTTTACCGGAGTTAGCTTCACCAATTGGTGCATAGTACATCTTTAATTCGGGCTGGACAGTTCCTTCACCGGCAAAAATATAATTCTTCGATTCCTTATTTACATAAGCAAATGGGTATACAGCAGGGTCAATCTTAAGGTCAGGATAACTTTCATTGCTAAAAAAATCGACATCTTTACTCACTTCCTCACCAACAATGTGCATTTTCATTTTTGGATTAAGGCGTGCCTGCGGATCTTTATTATCAGCGGATCTTATCCAGTTATAATAAAAAGCTTTGTTGTCAAAAGTCCAGCCGCCATCCCAATTATATGGATAAATAGAATCTTTCAAAAACTGCTTTTTATCTACATCCATTATTCTAAGCGTTGAAACTTCAGCACCTTCTTTGGAATAAGCAATAGTTATCTTTTTGCCATCGTAGCTTGGCTGTGCGCTTTCCAATGTAAGTGTTTCACCGGCTTTGTAGTTTGTGGGGTCAAACAATAATTGTTCTTTTCCATTCATGCCTTCACGATAGTACAATTTACCAACGGTTTCGCCAGGCATGGTTTTTCGATAAAATAATCTTCCGCCCTCGTATATTCTCGAGTTGATCCTTGCAGGTTGTAGTTTATCTAATTTTTTCCATTCTGCGATAAGCTCATCCCGGCCTTTAAGCTTATTAAGCACGCTGTTAGTATAATCTGCCTGCTGTTTAAACCAGGTTTCCACTTCCGGCTGATGTATGTATTCAAGCCAGCGGTATGGGTCATGGTAAGCTACCCCAAAATAAGTATCAGTGCTGTCGACGGTTCTTGCAGCAGGTAGTTTTGGCTGAGCGAACGACCGAATACTTAATAAAACAAGAAAAAAAAGAACAAACTGTTTCATACTTAAAATTTTTTAAATGGAGAAGTTGGAGTTCTAAATGGGAGACAGAAGCAGCAAAAGCAAAATAGTAATTAATCCACATAGTGCACTACGTATTTATAAAAATCCTCTTTTCATTTTAAAAAACAGTATTAAAAGCCAGTCCGCTTTGTACCTTTTATAGATAACTGACATTTTCAGGCATTATAATTGAACGCAGATAGAACAAATAAAAATATTATTTTATGGATAAGTTAGAAAAAAAGAATATGATGGATAAAATGGTGCGTGAGTTAGAAGATTTAACCAATAGCCAGACTTCGTTATTAAAAAAAATTGCACAACTGGAGGCAGAGAACATTAATCTTGGTAATACGCTTTTAGATAAAAGGCTTCCGGATATTCATGAGAAGATCGACCAGGCCTTGACTGAGGTAACAACTGTTCAGGAGGAATTTACCCAGGCACGTGATAAGTTTGTAACGGATAATAAACTGGATGAAGTCTTGCCCGAAGCAAAAGTTTAATCAACTTAATAGAGACATTTTAAAGATTTAAGATTCTGATTAATTTTAAATTTCAAAATAAGTATTATGGCGGCTTGTAACTTTTTAATTCCGTTTAGTGGTTCGGCAAACGAAATATTTGGCAAAGTAAAAACTGCAATACAGGGCCAGGGTGGCCAGTTTAACGGCAATGATACCGGCGGCAGTTTTGATGTGAGCGTCTTTGGAAATTCAATAAAAGGATCATACACCGTAGCTGGGCAGGATCTTGATATTATAGTTGACTCCAAACCCTTTCTTATTCCCTGCAGTACAATTGAAAGTTTTCTTAAAAGCAAACTTTCATAACTTATAATACATACTTAAAATAAAAAACCCGGGTCTGCCCGGGTTTTTTATTTTATTATATTTTAAGAATAATTATCTGAAACTAGCTCTTGAGCCACCTGCTAAAAAAATTGCATTCGCTCTTGTTGCTTGCTTTGCTGTAAACATATACATACAGGCATCATCTGTATAATCCATGTAATTCATGGTCATTTCTACCTGGCCGGAAACACAACCAGTTTTATTTGGAGCAGGGCACCCATAATTTGCAGTGTG
>JBDSRT010000158.1:0-4072 GCA_039929165.1 Ginsengibacter sp. | reverse complement strand
TAAGAGGTTTGAGAGCGTGGGTTGGCTTTAGACAAATAGGCATTTCTTACACAAGACCTGAAAGAATGTTTGGTGTTACTACCAACAACTGGAGACGAAACCTGGCCTGGGCAAGGAAAGCTATTTTTTCTTTTAGTTATGTGCCGTTGGAACTACTCACTTACCTGGGTTGGGCGCTTACGCTTATTTCATTCCTGGCCATCATCATTCAGGTTATTTTATACTTTGCCGGCGCACCTGTACCGCATGGTATTACAACCATCATTGTATTAATTCTATTTTTCGGCGGTCTTAATATGTTGGCCGTTTCTATTTTGGGCGAGTACCAGGCCAAGATATTGGAAGAAGTGAAAAAAAGACCAAAATTTATTCGCCGGAAAATAATTCAATCTTCAAACTAAAATTGTGACTGAAAAATTTCAGCCGATCTCTAATACGCCGCCCATTGGTTTAGTCGGGAAAATAAAATTTTATGGCAGAATGCTCTTAGATCTGCAAATACTAACCATATATAAGGATGTAAAGAAAACCTTACCTGCTTACTCCGGAAATATATTAGATATTGGTTGCGGACAATCACCGTATAAATTTCTTTTAAAAAAAGAACAGACCCGCTATCATGGTATAGATATTATTGAAGCGTCTTCATTTGGCTACAATAATCCTGATGTAACGTCATTTGACGGTAAGAACATTCCTTTCGCTGATGATACCTTTGATGGCGTTATTTGCACAGAAGTGCTGGAGCATGTGCAGGAGTATCAATACCTGGTTGATGAGATATACAGAACTGCTAAGAAAGATGCAAAGATTATTGTAACAGTACCCTGGTCTGCAAGATTTCATTACATACCATACGATTATTTCCGCTACACTCCAAGCAGTTTTAAGATCATGTTTAATAAATTTTCAGAAGTTATTATTAGACCAAGAGGCACAGATGTCTCGGTAATCAGCTCTAAAATAATTGTTTTATTCTTTCGCAATTTTTTTCCTGTTGAAAAGTGGAGATATATTTTCCTTCCCCTTTTTTTAACGTTATTACCAGTTCTGATGCTAACAATTGTAATTGCACATCTGTCAATTTTGTTAGACATTGGTTCTACAGAGGATCCATTAGGTTATACAATACTGATAAAAAAATAAAAGGGTAATATTAATTATGTCGGCTATAAAAGATGACCGCGGCTTTAACCAGATATTTGAACAAAGCGAAGGCAACTTAATCCGTTTGAAGAGAAGAGCTAAATGGATGATCAATGAAATGGATGCGAGGCCCGACAAAAAAATTCTTGAGATTGGTTGCGGCACCGGCTATGTTGCCTACCAGGTTGCGTTGCAAACACCTATGCAGGTTTTAGGTTCTGATCTGTGTGAACCTTTTATACAAGAGGCAAAGGAAAAATACCAACTTCCTAATCTTTTATTTGAAGTGCTTGATTTTAATAAAGCCCCTGAAAGTGTTCATAATAAATTTGACTATCTCATCGGCAATGGCATATTGCATCATCTCTATTATAATTTGGATGAAGTTTTTAAAACATTCAGCGAAATATTAAACCCCGGTGGCAAAATTATTTTTATGGAGCCCAATATTTATAATCCTTATGTTGCTGCAATTTTTAAAAACAAACTGCTGCGAAAGATCGCAAAACTTGAACCGGATGAAATGGCCTTTTCAGAAAATTTTATTCAAAAGAAATTAGAAGCAGCGGGATTTAAAAATATAAAAATTGTCTATAGAGATTTTCTTTTACCTGGTGTGCCTAACTTACTGATTAAGCCTTCCATTGCAATTGGAAATGTCCTGGAAAAAACACCATTAAAATTTATCAGTCAGTCCATATTAATTTGTGCCGAAATATAATTTTTAAATTAAAATCAGCTTGAGTATTAGATGATAGATTTTTATTTCACCATACTAAAAGTATCTAATGACTAAGGTGAAATTTATTCTCTTTTTACTTTTAGTAATTGCAATACCAATTATTATCTATCTATATTTCCTACCTTGGAAAACGACAACAATGTATGGAGATGATCTATACATTTATAAAACGCATGCTGCTCTGCATGGCTTCTCTGAAAAAATTAATATACCGGGGTTGTTTCAGAAATACCGGCCTTTGCATGGCCTAAGCATGCATTTTCTTAATGAGACGCTTAAAAAAAATTTAGACGGCTATTACTGTTTCAATATCGCCATCCAGGTGATAAACACTTTTTTGTTTGCCTTAATTTTAAACCTGTTTCTAAAGTCACCGCCATTGTCGTTAATTTTTAGTCTATCCCTTGGCTTATCAAGATTTTCTTATTTCAATATCACACAACTTTACAACGGCGGTGCTTTGGAAGGTTTGGCCATAACGTTCTTTCTAATTTTTCTTTTTTATTTAACCAGATCAATTGCATTTAATAATGATTCGCCACGTAAACAAAGCGACATATTAAAAGCTGTTTTATTTGCTAACCTAAGCATGTATACACATGAGCGGTACATTGTACTGTTGCCATTTGTAGTTTTATTACTGCTTTTTTATCCCGGATTGAAAGTTATAAATTGGAAACGAAAAGTGATCTTAAGTCTTATTGCCATCGCATCAATTGGCCTGAATGTTCTGGTGAAAACACAGGTCTATAATATGCCTTTCTTTGTTGGAACCGGCGGTACAAACATTGACCTCTCCTCTTCTTCTCCTGTTTCCTTTTTTAATAATGCGCTTTTATCTATAATTGGTATTAATAAAGGCCCTGAATATTTATCTGGTATAAAATTTAGTGGGTTGCCATTTGTTGATAAAACGGTAGTAATTGTCTTATTAACGGGATGTTTCACTATATTTTTTTTGTATTTCCGACAACTTAAAAAGACCAGCCAGATCTGGCTTCTGCCGTTTTTAGGGATGCTTTTTGTTGCGTTGTTAATTCCTGCTGTTATTACTATAAGACTTGAGCAACGCTGGCTACAAGCCTCTTATAGCCTCTTTATGTTTAGCCTGATCATAGCTTTTAGTCACATCTCATTTAAAAATGTCTTAAGTAGAAGTTTAGTGCTTTTGTCGATTACAGCGCTATTATTGTGGTGTGACTTTAATTATTTAAACAACGGTGCCGCTAATATTTATTTGACCAGCTCGGAAGCAATGGCTGATAAATTTCAAGAAGCTATTGATAAGAAAGTTATAAGATCTGAAACAAAGAATCTTTATATATGGGAGAAGCAGCAAGATATCAATGTTGAAAATGAAATTAAATGGGTTTTAGCAGAAGGGTATTTTTTTAATTACTATAAACAGCAAGGAAAAAATTTATTCTTTGAAGACTCTATCTATCAGAAGACTTTGCCGCATTCCAGCACGTTTATAAAATTTAATAAAACCACTGATCAAATTATATACATGGATACAGGCGTAGTAGATATAACAAATGATTATTTACAGGATTCTTTAAAGGCGTTCAACATTAAGATAGATCGCTAAAAGATATCACAATTTTGTAGCGATAAATACATAGTTGTTATCACCGAGAATGCCCCATATCGGATTTCTTGTATGATTTACTTTAACGTTAAATCCCATCTCCTTTAATTTTTCCTGCATCTCTTCAGCAAAAATCGTATACACTAATATGCCCTCTCCCCGAATTGGATCCCCGTGATATTCCGGCGGGGCCAGATGAATAATTTCTCCGTCTTCGCCTATTATCGCTTTTACTTCATCTTTTCCATGCCCCTTATAAGGAACAGTAAAAATATGAGAACCGCCTTTTTTTAATACTCTATGTATTTCCTCAAAACCCTTGTAGGGTTCAGGAACATGTTCAAATACTTCAGTAGTAATTACAAAATCAAAATTATTTTCTTTAAAAGGAATCTCACGCAGGTCTATGTTCAAAATACCATTTAGTTCTTTTCCAATAATATCTACTGGCCCAAAATATTCGCTGCATACATAGTTATTGATATGTTTCAGCCCTTCATGCAATGCACCATTTGATTCAACATTATAGATATCAATGTTAATATTGTTGGGTATTTTATGAAGACAATTGAAGCTTCTGATCTTTGATTTCT
>JBDSRT010000157.1:0-5468 GCA_039929165.1 Ginsengibacter sp. | reverse complement strand
ATCTGTGTTGTATGATTGGGAACTTTACCTAAAGGAAACAGCAGGCTTCTATTATTATAAGTGAAAGACTAAGTGAAAGTTTAATTAACTACAAAAGTATTCCCCATACAAAACGGTTCTTCCACTGTTTGTCATCTTCTGTATCATCTACGCTAACCCAATCTTTAGTTCTTTCATTAATAGTTTGTTTCATGGTTTGCAAACTATAATTCTTTTTAACCACTACAGGTTTTATGGCTGTTTGATCAACATTATTAACCATAACTTTTATAGCAATCCATGATGTATATAACCGTGGTATGGTCAGACCAAGTATCATTCCCGGCAAGCCGTGAATAGAACATGGACCACCAGGTATCATAATCTCATCAGTATAAAATGCAAATACATAAACGCTGTCAAACATTGTCGCAACGGCCTTTCGGCATTTGAATCCTGCGATAACTCGATTCTCATTCGTGAGTTTCCACTTAAGTGCCGGGATAGAATCTTCTACATTAAAATTTGAACCCCATACATTTTTTTGCATGTTGAATTTGTTAGTGGTGTAATCGTAAAACCAAACGTTTTCTTCATCACTTTTTTTAAGAAAGTCCGGCAGTTTAGCCCTTTCATCCCAGTGATCAAATTTGTACACGCTTTTATTATCGGCAAATGTAAAAGTGTAATAACCTGTTTTAAATGTGGGCAGGTTATCTTTTAGCATTTCCTGCCAGGAATTACTTCCCATGGTTTTTTGAATATTAGCTTTTACTTCATATTCAATTTTTGCCTTGCTGATAAAAGTTTGGGCGTTCGCAAGCATCGTTGCAGAAAGCGCTAAACAAATTATAATAAGTCTATTTTTCATGGTTACTTCTTTGTTTCATTTTTATTCTTAAAGTCCCAGGTAAACCCTAAAAGAAAATATCTCTTAAGCCTGTTATTAATTTCCTCTGTGTATGTATTACTGAAAAAATTTCTTTGTATACCGATGTTTTGATTCAGGATATCTCTTACGCTGGTATACACGGTAAACTCGTTATTCTTAAATGTGCGTTGCAATCTGGCATTCCACAACTGGTTATTAAGACTCTTATCAAACTGTGCTGTTTTCTGCCTGGTATAATATTGATAGTCTGAAATAATTGACCAGACCTTTTTATAATACACAGTTGCATATATTGATACCGTATTGGTGTTATAACGAATAGGTTTGGGGCTTTGAGACGTTTTGCAGCTGTTGTAATTAAACTCTTCCTGCAAAGAAATATCGTACTTCTTATCTTTTGATTTTGATGCCCAAATGGATATTCCCGGGTTTATAATCTTGGCAAAACTCTTCTGTCCGTTAATTACATCGGCGTATTTGTTATATTGAAATTGCGGATTCACATTTATACGTGTATCTATCTTTTTAAACTTATAGCCTATTCCGCTCCAAAGACTAACAGAAATGTTGCCATTAGTATTAATAGGTTGTGTTGTCGTTTTGCCCGAGTCAACATTAATAATGCGATTGTTTGTAATTGAATTACTAACTTCTCTAACGTTGATCGATTGATACATCCAGAAGTCTTTAATAAAATTGTAACTGTTATGTGAGAGATTAAATGAGTTTGTGAATGATGGTTTTAGATCAGGATTGCCAATGTATTGATTATAATAATCGTTATTATTTCTTAAGGGCTGTAGCTGGTTAATTGTTGGCTGCGTGGTATTACCATTATAATTAAATCTTATATTATGATTGGCCTTATAAGTATAATTGAACGCAGCTGATGGAAAGAAGTTAGTAAAATTTCTTTCGTACAATTTATCATAGGTTAGATCTTTCAATTCGAAATCAGTAACACCAACACCTGAACCAAAATTGAACTTCATTTTTTTACCTGTGTAGCTAATCTTGGCAGAAGGAATATGTTGAATGATGTTCTGTTTAAACTCGTTTGATAATGAATCAACAGTTACATCATATTTCTTTGTATCTGGTGAAAAGCTATAAGTGTATTGACTATTGTTGCCATAGTTATAAGCAAGCTGGTAGCCAATTTCAAAAGAATATTTTTTATTGATCGGTTCTGTGTAAGCTATTTTAGAAGACAGGTTTTTTGTTGAAGTATTGTAATCTTTCATTTGATCAAGCTGCTGAATAGCCGTAGGTACACCCTCAAAATACGACTGGTTAAATGATCGTAACTTATTTAAACCATCCGTATTTAAAGAGTTGAGGTCAGCCGTGAATGACAGTGTTCTGCGAAGCTTTGGAAATCTATGTTTAAAAATAATATTCCCGGTCAATGCCTGTTTGTCACTGTTGATGCTTAAATTTCTATTACTTGTATTTTTAAGCGTCCCGGAGCTTCCGCGGTTGACGGCGTCACGGACTTCATCGCTTTCTGTATGATACAAGTTACTATTGGCTGTTATCTTAAGCGTGTTATTAGTATCAATCTTAATATCGTAAATACCACGCAGCTTAACATTGTAACGATCAATATTGGTTTGCTGTGTAGAATTTTCAATTAATGCTGAATCACCGATCTGGGTTTGTGAGAAAGTTTGACGCAGGTTTTCATATTTCTGACTGTTGAATTTTGGTGAGAAATTAAGCGTCTTTTTATCATTCCATTTGTTACTGTACTGGGCGCCTGCATTTAGATTAGTAATGTAGCCGTTTTGCGGATCAAAGTACGGTTCATCATCACTACTGTTACCTCGCCACATAAACATCACACCACCATCGTCATCCATGCTCATGGTCATGTTATCATCCTGACCGCCATACTTTTGTTCATCCTGCCAGCTTAAACCGTCCTGTCCCGTGTTGCCATTTAATACAAAGCCTGTAATTTTTCGTTTGCCCTTAAAAGAACTGTACAGGAGATTCGTATTATACCTTGGGTCAAGCGTTTTGATAGGTCCGCCAGCCAGGTCAATCTTCCCAAAATGACCCTTCTTTTTATCGTCTTTTAATTTAAGATTAATTGTCTTTTGTGTTTTGCCATCGTCAATACCTGTAAATTCTGCCTGGTCACTTTTCTTATCAAACACCTGAACTTCTTTAACAGCATCAGCCCTTAAATTTTTAACCGCCATACCAGGGTCATCACCAAAAAATTCTTCGCCATCTACTAAAACCTTTTCGACTTTTTCACCCATTGCTTTTATTTCGCCGTTTTTATCAACCTGTATACCGGGCAATTTTTTCAATAGTTCTTCTACGTTAGCATTCGCACTTACCTTAAAACTATCCGCGGTATACACAGTTGTGTCACCTTTAATTTTAATAGGATTACCGGTCTTTACAATGATCTCCTGTAAGAGTTTTGCTTTTGATAACAAACCGCTCAACGGCAATTCAGCAGTTTTCGTTAGATCAATATCTTCCAGTAAATCCGCAAAATAGGGATGTGTCTTCATCATAATGTACTTGCCCGGCGTTACATTAGTCAAGACAAATTTTCCGTCGTTATCAGTGCGGGTAAATTTGGTTAGCACCGAATCTTTAACTGTAAGTAAAGCTACCACAGCATTAGGTATTGGCTTATTCTCATTAGGGTCATTTACGCTGCCGGAAATATTAATTGTTTGCGCCTGTATGGTAAAAGAAAACATAAAAAGCACAACAAAAGTTAGTATAGCTTTAAACATAAGTAGTTTTGGTTTGCAGAATAAGTTTCAAATGTCTGGTTTTAAAATACGTGACCTTCCGGACTATTCTTAAATTTACGTTAAAGCGAAAATCCGTAAGGTATAGCTTTCTAAAAGCTTTAAATGTATGAGTGGCTTAAAATAATCACAGAAGGAAAATTTTAAAATTATGAAACAGGACAAAGCCATAAAAAAATACGAAGACATTCATTTTGTTGATAGCACAAAACCTGTTTGGAATTATTCATTATTCACTGATGAAGAAATTGCTAACTATCAAAACGGTACGAGCTATTCATTATACGATAAGTTTGGCTCACACGCAATGACCGTTTTAGATACCGATGGATACTACTTTTCAGTGTGGGCACCTAATGCAACACAAGTAGCTGTAATGGGTGATTTTAATAAATGGGATAAAGAGTCACATACGCTATTTGTTAGACTTGAGAAAAGCGGTATTTGGGAAGGCTTTGTTCCGCATTGCCCCAGAGGCACTGCATACAAATATTATATCAACGGTTTTGAAGGAGCCATTCTGGAAAAGGGAGATCCTTATGCAAATTTTTGGGAAGTACGTCCGGGCACAGCTTCTAAAACATGGAATATCAATGATTATGACTGGCAGGATAAAAAGTGGATGAAGAACCGCTTTAAGAATAATTCTTTGAAGGCACCCTGGAGCATTTACGAAGTTCATTTAGCGAGCTGGATGCGGCCGGATAAAGATGATGAAGAATCTTATAACTCTTATCAGCAAATCACGGCGTTGCTTGTGCCTTATGTTGTAGACATGGGATTCACGCATGTAGAGCTTATGCCAATTATGGAATTTCCTTTTGATGGTAGCTGGGGTTACCAGGGCGCCGGCTATTTTGCGCCAACGTCAAGGTTTGGTACACCTGAAGATTTTATGGCGATGATTGATGCGTTTCACAATGCGGGCATTGGTGTGGTACTGGATTGGGTGCCCTCACATTTCCCTTATGATGCGCATGGCCTCTATATGTTTGACGGCACACATACTTATGAATATGCTAATATGCAAAAAGGGTTTCACCCAGACTGGAACTCATATATTTTTAATTACAAAAGGGGAGAAGTAAAATCTTTTCTAATCAGCAGTGCAAGATATTGGTTTGATAAATATCATATAGATGGTATTCGTGTTGATGCGGTGAGCTCCATGCTGCGCCTGGATTATAGCCGTGAAGAAGGAGAGTGGGAATTGAATGAATATGGTGGTGACGGTAACATAGAAGCCATTGCTTTTATTAAAGATTTCAATGAAACTATTTATCGTGATTTCCCGGATGTTCAAACTATTGCTGAAGAAGCCACCGACTGGCCGGGTGTATCAAGACCAACTTTTGCTGACGGACTTGGTTTTGGCATGAAGTGGATGATGGGCTGGATGCATGATACGCTGGACTTTTTTAAGATGGATCCTATCTTCCGTAAAGATCACCAGGACAAATTCACGTTCAGCATGATGTATTTTAATGATGAAAATTTTATGCTGCCTTTAAGCCATGATGAAGTGGTACATGGCAAATCACCCATGCTATATAAAATGCCGGGAGATGAGTGGCAAAAATTTGCTAATCTAAGGCTGATGTACTCTTACATGTTTACCCATCCCGGCGCTAAATTATTGTTCATGGGTAACGAATTCGGGCAAACCTCAGAGTGGAATTACAAAACAGAATTGCAATGGGACCTGCTACAATTTCCGCCGCATAAAAAGCTGCAGGAATGCGTGAAAGCTCTGAATCATTTATACACTGAAGAGCCGGGGCTTTACGAACAGCAATTTGGTTTTGCCGGCTTTGAAT
>JBDSRT010000156.1:0-5686 GCA_039929165.1 Ginsengibacter sp. | reverse complement strand
AGCAACATGTATCTGCTTCACTCCAAAAAGTTGCGCCCATAGGCACCTCAACTGTTTGGGTTTTGCCGTCTGAGTCTGTAACCTGTCCCTTGATATTTGTCATTGCTATATTTAAATGAGCAGGATGGCTGTGTTTTCCTTTGGCATCAATCCAATCGGATTGCACAAGTTTGCCAATAAACCGCATCCACACCATTCGATAATGATATAAAAAACGCCTGTAACAAAAGATCAATAAAACTTCTGGTACAGGCGCTGGAAATATTCTAAAAAAAGAGTAATCTTAAACCAATTTCATATTCACCGGATCCCAATGAATGATCTTCTTCTGAAAGTAACTGTTATTGCAGGATAAGGCCGGTGCGGCCGCTCTAAACCCAAAGGTCGCATCTTCCACAACAGGTTTACCCGTTCTTATGGCATCAAAAAAGTTGGTGAAGTGATCCAGGTGCTCATCATAACCAGCTGGTGGTTTAAAGGTAACATCATCTTTTTTTGGCCGTTTGATCTGTGCCTCTGTCCATTTGGCTTTATAATCTTTTTGCATTTCATCCTGCATACTTTTAGAAAAAGTGAACAGTGAATCATAACCGCCAAAGCCGGGCGCTTCTGGCATGATACTATGCGTGATGGTGATATCATTTCCGTTTACATCCATCACACCTTCTGAACCAACAAATCTTGTGATCTCCTGTCCGCCGGTGCCACTTATAAAATTAACCTGGAGTGTTAATTGAAAGGCAGGATGCTCAGGCGTATCAGGATATTGCATTACGCCAGACATTACATCCGGCATGTTGCGGCCATCTTTCCAATAACTGATTTGACCGGTGCTAAAAATACCTCCCGGTCCTTTGGAATTGGTTACGAGATGCGTACCGCTTAACAGGTGTATGAACAGATCGCCGGCAACGCCGGTGCCTACTTCTTTAAAAGCTCTCCACCAGAAAAATTTCTTTGAGTCATACGCCATCTTTTCTGTCACTTCTATAAACTTGTTCCAGTCTGTTGTTTCGGCGTTGGCATCTTTCGGAATGGTATACTCCCAGGCGCCAATAGAGCCTTGCCTGTCATATACGGCGTTAACCATATTAAGTTTCCCTATTTCGCCTGCGGCTAATAATTCTTTTGCTTTGGCAAGGCCAATGCTGCTTACACGCTGACTGCCTACCTGTAATACTTTGCCCGATTTCTTTTGCGCTGCAATTACCTCAGAGCCTTCACTTATTTTGTATACCATTGGCTTTTCGCAGTACACCGCTTTACCTTTTGCCAACGCATCTTTAGTAATGCGGGCATGCCAGCAATCAGTTGTAGCAACAATCACCGCATCAATATCACTTTTATCCAAAAGGTCTTTATAATTTCTTGTTGTATAAAGATCTTTACCATAAGTCTCTTTTGCATTTTCTATACGGCCTGTATAGAGATCGCAAATGCCCGCCAGCTCTACACCCGGTACCTTTAAGGCTGTTTGCAGATCAAAGTGGCCCTGCACGCCAAAGCCTATTACACCTAAACGAATTTTATCACCTACCGAAATTTTTCTTTCGTAAAATAATGTCCGTTCTTCTGCTTTTTCTCTTGCAGCCAAAGTGCTTAGCGGCGCTACTGCAGCCAGTAAACCTGTTGCGCCAATTTGTTGTAAAAATTTTCTACGTGATGCCTGGTCCTGTTTTGACATGTGGTGCGTTTTTTAGTTGTTGAATTGTTTTCTGAATAGCTTACAAAAAGCAAGGGGTTTGCAGTCTGCAATCGCATTTTATTTTCACCCGAAATATACGGGATATTAGGCTAATACCTGCGCCGTATAAATAACAAAAAAGAAAATGGTCCGTTATTATTTTTTCTTCCTGGATGATTTGGACTTATCATTATAATTCAGACACAGGTCTATCCAATATTCAAAATCCTTTTTCAATTTAAAACCTGGCGGCTCTACATAACAGTAGCCTTTGAGTGTTTTGCCTTTCATGATCATGGTTTCAAATCCTTGTTTCTTTTCTATCTCGTCCTGCAATGCCGGATCAAAACGGCACATGAGGTTTTCTCCGCTTACATTGATACACATTTTCCCATTGATCATAAAAGCAAGACCGCTAAACATTGTCTTTTCTTCAATTTTTAGATTGGAAAATTGTACAAGATATTCCCTGATCCTGTCTGCAAGTTTTGTGCTGTAGCCCATAGAAAATGTGTAAGTTGATCTATAAATTATCTCCTTTAGGAAAAATCCAATCATGATCTTTAAAGATCTTACGGTTAGCCGCAAAATTCCGGCTTTTCGCAGCATTTTGTTACTTACGCTTCTAATAAAAGTAGTGTCTAAAAATTGTTTAGTTCAGAACCCATATTTAATGCCACAGGCAAGAGGTTGCGGGATTTGCCATTCACACCTGATAAATTGATTATGGGTTGAGTCACGTAATTAGATCATCCGTTATTTCAGAATTAATTCAACACATAACTTGTAACAGGCTCGTCCATGCCTTTCAATGTAAAAACCCTTTGTTGTACCTGTGGATAGTGATCTTTGACTTCTTTATAAACAGCCTCGGTGATCATTATTTCACCTGGCTGAGCTGCACCTCGTAAACGTGAGGCGAGATTTACAACAGGACCAATAGCGGTAAAGTCTTTGTACGATGTGCCTACTTCTCCCATAGAACATTGGCCTGTATGTATGCCCACGCCAATACCCAACACATCCTGATCATCTATGCCAATGCGGGTTTTAATTGCCTTGCAATTCTTTTGTACACCTACTTCTTTAATCCTTGCCGGTTGTGAGAGTTAAATAGCCTATAATCATTTATGCTGCCGAAAAAGCCATTCTATCATCAACTTATCGCTGTATGCACCTAACCAGGAGAAATGTCCTGATTCAGGATATTGCGTATAACCAGGATGTGCGCCCGCTTTAGTCAATGCGTTCAGCATATCAATAGAATATTGTACATCAACAGATGGATCTTCTGCACCATGATAGATCCAGATGGGCAGCTTAGCAATGTCAACAGCTTTTGTAATATCTCCGCCACCACAAACCGGCACTGCTGCTGCAAACAGGTTTGGATAACGTTCTATGGCATCATAAGTGCCAAAGCCACCCATGGATAGGCCGGTTATATAAATGCGGTTGGTATCAACAGGCATGGTTTTAATAAGTTGTTGAATAAGCCCCATCAATAGCTCCATAGGTTTAGCCGGCGTCGTCTGCAAACGTGTGTCTGCTGTAGCTTTTGCTCTTGAGAAGTTAGACCAGCTTTGATTCTCCGGGCATTGCGGTGCCACAACAAGCGCCGGATGTGCCATCATATTTTCATCAGTTGCAAATGCCTGTACACCCCATTTTAACTGGGCTTCATTGTCGCTGCCTCTTTCGCCGGAGCCATGTAAAAAGATTATTAATGGATACTTACGCATGTTATTAGCGTCGGGATAGAGTAGCCGGTACTTTAATGAATCACCTTTTTGATTAGAGAAGGCGTTATAGCTGAATCGTGATTGTGAAACACCTGCAAAGTTGCATAACACAAATAATAGCAGTAAAAGGGTAGAATTTTTTTTTGTAGCAATCATCGCAGAATGTTTAAATTTTACAGTTTGTTCAATAAAAGTAGCAACTTATAAATAGATACTTTCTGTGACAAGTCAATTCTGATACATAAGCAGGCTAAATATTTTTGAAGCAAGTATAACTAATGTAAGTCTTGGAGCTCATGGATTACGCCTAAATTATTTCTAACTTACAGGCAACATTTACCTGTTGAGCAGGCTCTATCATGTTAAGATTTCTTGCAATTCGTTCTGTTCTGTTTTATTATTTCACTAATCAAAATTGGTCTGCTTGAGTCAATGAAATTCGTTGTTCTTATATTGTTATTATTACCACTGTTTCCTAGGGCACAGAATTGTATGCCTGAAGTCACCGTGAATACAAATACTGCTATTTGCGATGCGGCACCAGTAACCTTTCACGCTTCGGTAAAAAATGAAGGCAGTAACGGCATCTACAACTGGAAGAAGAATAATATAGAAACAGGCCTTGATAGTGCAGATTATACAGCCAGCAATCTGCAGGACAATGACGTGATCACTTGCGACTATACAAGTAAAACACTCTGCGGAAATGACGCTACTATAACCTCGTCGCCATTTCTTGTGCATGTAAAAAAAACGGTTAAGCCACAGGTTTCTGTTGCCAATGTTGACACGCTGCTTTGCCAGGGAACGCTTACTACATTTACAACTGAATCTTCTTACGGCAACGCCATACCGTTTTATCAATGGCTGGTAAACGGCAAACCGGTGGGAACTAACAATCCTGTTTACATAACGGACTCGCTTACGAACGGTGCAGAAGTAAGATGCGTGCTAACGACTGTTACGCCTGGCTGTCCGGGAACGCAATCGTCTTTAGGTCTGTTGAGTATTTATGTATACCCGATGGTACGTCCTGCCATAAATATTATACCAAGCAGTTTTGATGTTTGCCGCGGAGAACCGGTTAAGTTTACGGCTACGGCTAATGGCGGTGCTTATCCTTCGTTCGCCTGGGAGATAAATGGCCAGCCAACCGGCGATACCAGCGCTTCTTTTTCTACCAGCACTCTTAATGATGGTGATTATGTAAGCTGCACCGTTACCATAGACCCTGATACACGCTGCAGCAGCGGCAAAAATGCATCATCTAATAAGGTAACCATTCATGTGAAAGATTTTCAATTGCCAACGGTAACTATAAGTTCTCCTGACCTTACTGTATGCACGGGTGATGAAGTAACCATTTCTGCTACCGAAACCAATGCCGGTAATTACACGGCTTATAAATGGATTGTAAACGATAAGGTAGCCCAGGCTTATTCATCTGTTTTTTCTTCCAGCCAGTTGTTAAATGGCGATAAAGTGCAATGCATCATAACTACCGATATCCCAGGCTGTATGACGCCGGCCACAGCTTTATCGAATACAAAAACTGTCACGGTTAAACAGTCACCAATTATAACAGTAATACCGGAAGATATTATCATTTCTGCCGGAGAAGCTGCTGAATTAAAAGCCTCTGTTTCAGACATGCCCTCGGTAATATTATGGCAGCCATCCGGCGCTGTAGTTGCACCACAATCGTTAACTACTGCTACCATCCCACTCATCCATGATACATCGTTTTTACTTTCCGTTACTGACGTTAACGGTTGTAGTTCCGGCAAAACAGTAAAAGTGAAAGTGCTGCGTAAACTTTATATGGCAACCGCTTTTACGCCGAATAATGATGGCCTGAATGATGTATTTCGTATTCCGCCGGATGCTACAATTGATTTAAAGGAATTTGCCGTGTTTGACCGCTGGGGAAACAAGATCTTCAAGACTGCTGATCTATCAAAAGGATGGGACGGAAAAAATGCTGGCCTGCCACTTAATGCTGGTCTCTATGTATATATTATAAAAGGTTCTGTGGCTGATAAAAATGTTACAGTAAAAGGAACAGTTGCTTTATTAAAATGATCCTGTCTCTATAAAAGTAGTTCAGTATCCTGCAACACTAAAATGAATGCTTAAAGGAAAGCTGTTCAAGTTTTAAATGTTCCTGCTCTGTGACGTCATACTCACTTGTAGCCGTTACCATTTCAGAATTACTTTCGGAACGAACCGGCATGCCCGTTGAATAACTCATCAACAAAGT
>JBDSRT010000155.1:0-13806 GCA_039929165.1 Ginsengibacter sp. | reverse complement strand
GTAGAAATGAAGCTTAGGAATTACTAAGCACTACACATAGAGAATTTAAAAAAACCCTTTGCGAATGCAAAGGGTTTTTTATTAACGATGTTTCAATTAATTGTTTGAACCTAAACCTTTCTCTAATTCCATAAGTGAGTCAAATAAAGCTTCATACTTTGTGTCAAGATCTTTTAGCTGCATTGCCAGCGTTTGTAAACTTCTCTCTACATCGATAAACCTTTTTTTATCTGAATAAATTTCCTTGTCAGATAAAGAATTTTCCAACTCAGTTTTTTGTTTATTGAGCATTGCGATCTTTTCTTCTACCTGCTGAAACTGTTTTTGAACTTGCTGATGTTCCCTCTTCACATTTTTATCATCAACGTTGCCGCTTTTGTTATTTTGTTGCTTAGCTTTTTGCTCAACATTTTTTCGAGGCTGCTCAGCTTGCTTTAGATCAACTTTGCTGGCTTGAAGAGATGCCTTTTTTCTTTTCATTTCCTCCCATTCATCATAAGTGCCTACAAACTCTTTGATCTGGTGATCTTCAATTTCCCAAATCTTGTTTGCTGTTTTATTTACAAAATATCTATCATGACTTACAAGCAAATAAGTGCCATTGTATTTATTGAGAGATTCTATCAGCAGGTCAACCGAATGTATATCCAGGTGATTTGTAGGTTCATCCAATAATAAAAAATTGGCTTTGCTTACAATGGTTTTTGCCAAAGCGACGCGAGCCTTTTCGCCACCACTTAATACCTTAATTTTCTTTTCTACATCATCGCCGCTAAACAAAAAGCAGCCTAACAATGTTCGTAGCTCAAGATCAGTCTTGCCACTTCCTGCTCTTTGCATTTCTTCAAGCACATCGTTATTAATATTTAAAGCCTCAAGCTGATGTTGGGCATAAAAAGAATCAACAACATTGTGCCCCCAGATTCTTTCACCTTCAAAGGTTTCTGTACCGGCAACAATTCTTAACAACGTTGATTTACCTTTCCCGTTCGCACCTATCAAACCAATCTTATCACCACGGTTTATCTCTGCACCAGTATGCCTCAGTATTTCAACAGCGCCAAAACTTTTACTAATGTCTTTCAGTGTAACCAAAGTTCTGCCAGGTGTTTTATCGATAGTAAAATTTATCCGCATATCTGGCCTTTCAAGATCAGTATTTTCAATACGATCAATTTTATCCAGGCGCTTCATTACACTCTGTGCCTGTGCTGCTTTTGAAGCCTTCGCTTTAAACCGTTCGATAAATCTTTCCTGCTGCTTAATAAAGTCCTGCTGGTTTTCATAAGCTCTTTTTTGTATCTCTATCCTTTGTAGTTTTTCCTGTAGATAGTAAGTGTAGTTACCAGTGTAGAAATGTAATTCCTTCTGATATAGTTCAACTATTTTATTTACCATTCTGTCTAAAAAGTAACGGTCATGAGATACAATAACTACGGCGCCGGGATAATGTTGCAGGTATTTTTCCAGCCATTCAATTGAAGGAAGATCCAGGTGGTTTGTAGGTTCATCCATTAATAACACATCTGGCTGCATCAAGATCATTTTGGCTAATAATACCCGCATTCTCCAGCCACCACTAAATTCTTTATAAGGTCTTTCAAGATCGGAATTTGAGAAGCCCAGACCCTGCAATATTTCTTCAGATTTATAATGAATCTCGTAGCCCCCGGCAACGTCAAGGTCATGCAATTTGTCAGCATAGATATGTGCCAGTTCTTCATCAGAACTTGCTTCTAGTTTTTGTCCAAGCTCTTCAATTTCCTTCTCTAGTTTCAATACTTTTTCAAAAGCGCCCATAGCCACTTTAAGAATTGAATCCGTTGTCTCAAAACTTAAAAGATCCTGGTGTAAAAAACCAATAGTTGTTTCCCTGCCTTTTTCCACCGAACCAACAGAAGGCAAATATTGACCGGTGAGTACTTTTAAAAGCGTTGATTTGCCTGTACCGTTATAACCAATAAGACCGATTCTTTCATTCGGCTGAATGTGCCAGGTGGCCTCTTCCACAATAATTCTTGCGCCAAATTCAAACGTTACATCCTGTAATCCTAATAACATAAAGTATTTTAAATGGCCGCAAAATTACATTCTATTCACTTAAATAAGCATTCTTTACCACGTTTACGATGTGGATATAAATTAACTTAGCCAAAAAAACTGATGAGAAAGTTGCTTCCTGTAATAATACTTGTTGCTGTTGCCGTTGCTGCTTATTTTTTGTTTTTCAATAAGAAAAATGAAAAAAGTTTTTCGGGTCAAAAATCAATAGAATCAGAAAGGGTGGCGGTAAAAAATCATTCAGGAGAATTTAATGAAAGTGTGTCCACTGCGCTTAATAATTATTTTGAACTAAAAGCTTCTCTTGTTGATGCAGATACAGCAAAGGTTAAAGCGACAACTGCCGGATTTGTAGCTGCTTTAAACCAAATAAAAACAGATGAGTTAAACAAAGAATCAGAAGCAATATCACAATCGGCCAAAATGCAGATTGAAGACATTTCTACTAACGCTTTAGCATTGCAAAACGAACACGATCTTACAGAAATGCGTCAGGATTTTCGTATGATATCAGAAAATCTTTATCCATTTTTAAAGACCATAAAATACGAAGGTCCAACACTGTATTGGCAAAACTGCCCCATGGCTTTCGGGGAAGATAAGGAAGCCAACTGGATCAGTAATACTAAAGAAATTATTAATCCTTACCTCGGCAAAAATCATCCGGAATTTAAAAGCTCAATGTTGCATTGCGGAGAAATAAAGGACACGATCAAATAACAAATGATCATCTCCTTTGTTAATAAAATGCGATGTACAAACTTTTAATCTTAATCTCTTTTCTCTGCTTCCCAATATTGCTTTTTTCGCAGAAGAGTTTTACTATAAGTGGATATGTAAAAGATTCTCTGAATGGGGAAACTTTGATCGGCTCAACCATATCAGCGCAAAGCCGAAAGACTGCTATATCATCTAATCAATACGGTTTTTATTCCTTGTCTTTACCCGTTGGTAAATACGTTATTATCTGCACGAATGTGAGCTATCAACCTAAAGCTTTTGTAGTTGATCTGCTAAACGATATCCGAAGCAACTTTGAGCTTGTACCAAAAGATAAAGCTAATGAAGAGATTGTTATTTATTCAAAGCGAAGAGACGGAAACGTAAGCAATGCACAAATGGGCAAGCTTGATTTATCAATTGAGCAGATCAAAGCTTTGCCTTCTTTTTTAGGAGAAATTGATGTACTTAAAACCATTCAACTTTTACCTGGTGTACGCAATGCAGGGGAGGGTAGTGCCGGTATTTATGTAAGAGGCGGGGGCCCTGATCAAAACCTGATAATGCTTGATGACGCTGTGGTATATAACACTGGTCACCTGTTTGGTTTTTTTTCAATTTTTAATGCTGATGCTATAAAAAGTACATCGCTAATTAAAGGTGGTATGCCTGCGCAATATGGTGGCCGCTTATCAAGTGTATTAGATATATCAATGAAAGAAGGCAATGATAAAAAGTTTGAAGTTGATGGTGGCCTGGGGCTTATCGCTTCACGAATTTCTATTCAAGGTCCTGTCAGGAGAGAAAAAGCATCGTTTATTATTTCTGCAAGACGAACGTATGTAGATGTGCTATCCAAACCATTTTTTAAAGAGACAAGCCCATTCAAAGGTTCAGGCTATTACTTCTATGATTTGAATGCCAAAGTGAACTATAAATTTTCAGAGAAAGACAGGATTTACTTAAGTGGCTATTTTGGAAAAGATAAGTTTGATTATGTTAATGGCAGGCAATCACTGGATGTAACCATACCATGGGGAAATGCCACAGGAACTTTTCGCTGGAATCACATCTTTAATAAGAAGCTTTTTGGTAACACTACTTTAGTTTATAATGATTACAACTTTAAATTCGGAGCCAATCAAAATAACTTTCAAGTCTCACTAAAATCTGGTATCAAAGATTTAAATATTAAACAGGATTTTGATTTGTATCCATTCACTAATCATAAATTAAAATTTGGCGGATTATATACTTACCATCGATTTACGCCATCTGTTGCAAGCGGCAAACAGGATACGGTAGTGTTTGCACCACAAAATGCACAAACCAAATTTGCTAATGAAATGGCTTTTTATGTACAGGACAATTGGGATATTTCTCCAAAGCTGAAACTTAATGCGGGCCTTAGGTATAGCGCTTTTCAACAGGTTGGGCCATTCGTAAAATATACAACTGATTTTAATGGTAATAGAGTTGATAGCACAACATTTAAAGGCGGACAAGCTATCAAAACATATGGTGGCCTTGAACCAAGATTTACACTGAGATATAGTTTCAATGAGACAATATCTTTAAAAGCAGCAATTACAAAAAATTATCAATATATACACTTAGTAAGCAACGCCGGCACAACGTTGCCAACAGATCTTTGGGTGCCGAGTACTTACGTTGTGAAGCCACAGCAAAGTTGGCTGTATGCTGTCGGACTGTTCAAAAATATTAAAGACAATGCTTATGAAACATCCATAGAAGTGTATTATAAAAACATGCAAAACCAGATTGAATATGAAGAAGGGTATACACCGGCCACGTTGCAAGACGCTGAAGAATTTTTCACTTTCGGGAAAGGCTGGAGTTATGGCACAGAGCTGTTCATAAACAAAACGAAAGGCAGGTTTACCGGCTGGCTTGGTTATACCTTAGGTTGGACATGGCGAAAGTTCGATAACCTCAATGACGGCAAAAAATATCCTGCAAAATTCGATAGAAGAAATGACTTGTCCTTGGTAGGTATTTATGAATTAAACAAGCGCTGGAAACTTTCTGCTGATTTTGTGTTCGGTACTGGTAACGCGGCAACCCTTCCACAGCGCTTTTACATTTTTGAAGGAACACTTACGCAGGAGTATAGCGCTATAAATGAATATCGGTTGCCATCTTATCATCGTCTAGATTTTTCTTCAACCTACACGCCTGTGCCAAAGCGTTTGAGAAAGATTAAAAGCCAATGGGTATTTAGTATTTACAATGTTTACAGCCGGCGTAATCCTTACTTCATTTATTTTGACCAGGAAGGTAATCCGCTTGATGGCAGTTTAAAGATCCAGGCAAAACAGGTTTCATTGTTTCCTGTAATTCCGTCTATCACCTGGAACTTTAAATTGTAAACATTGCTCTCATTTAAAACCAAACAATTCTTAAAAAAGATTTTTTTATGGGCTACAGCTTTGTTTTACATAGCCGCTGGCTGCAATCACTTTGTTCATCCAGATACATACATAAGTTTAATTCCACCATACCTTCCGTGGCCGGCATTTTTGAACACTTTAAGCGGAACGCTTGAAATACTGTTTGGTGGAATGTTACTGATTAACAAAACAAGGAAACTTGCAACCATTCTTATCATACTAATGTTGCTTGCTTTTCTACCTGCACATGTGTACATGGTTCAAAAAAATGGATGTATTTCACCGGCATTATGCGTACCGCTTTGGTTGGCCTGGTTACGGCTGCCGTTACAATTTGTTTTAATAATATTAATTTGGAAGGCTTATGAATGGAACAAAACCGCTAATTAGATTCCTTATGAACGAAGGCAATTGTACCATTTTTTTGTGTATCTGATGTGATACGGACTTCATATCTTTTATCGCCATCATTTACAATCATAAGCGCCGTATTTGGAGGAATAGTTCCAAGATTTTCAGCAAACATTGTAAGCTCATTATCGCCTGTCATGTTCTCTAAACTTAAAGTGAAAGTAATAGGCTTATCAGTTAATCTTTTATGAGAAGCTAATAAAGAACCGTTATAATATAGAGATACAGAATCACCATCAATTTCGCCATTATCATACAATTGAACAGTGAATGTTGGTTGTTCTATTTCTATAACTTTCATAACCGACTTAGACCTTTTTAATACATCCGATGATGGAGATATTTTTTTGGACTTCAAATTTTCCGGCTTTTCCAAAGGTGTTATTTTAGGCGTTACTATCTCAGGAATTTTTTTAGCAACATCTTTTTTGGTGTCAGGCGCAGCTAACGGTGGAGCAATTTTTTTTTGAGGAACTTTTATTACAGGATTCGATTTTGGTTTAGTTGTAGCCGGGGGTTCAGCACTTCTGTTCATATCTCTGAAAGGCGGTGCTTTTTTCGGAACTACTGCCAATTGTTTTGGTTCATCACTCCGCATGCTTCTGGTCAACAGCCTACGCATTAAACTGGTTTTACCAAAGCCGCATCCGCCATCCTGGTTTGGTGCGGGCGTCCAGGTGCCGGCTAAAACTTCACTGCTTTCTTCTTCTTTTGAGTAAGATAATTTATGTGTTTGGAAACAATTTCTGAATTGTGGTGGTGTATTGAATTTTGTTCTTTCAAACTCAGTAACAGTAACTTCTTTTTTTGAACGATCTATGGAACCCTTCAGTTTACAGATCGTGTAATATCTTTTTGCACCTTCAGCAAAATAAGTATAAGAATAACCGGATACGGATATACCCTTAGTTTCCAGCTCAAGAACATAATCAATTTTTTCACCGGTAAAGCCTGAAAAGCCAGAACTGTTATCAACAAAACTTCCTTTCCATTGCCCGTCAAAGCGTTGAGCCGTTGCGAAAGTGTGTACAAACAAAATTATAAAAAGGGTAAAAAATATTTTCATAGCTACTTGAAAACAAAAATATGAGTAAAAAAAAACGCAGCCATTATTACATTTATTTCTTTATGTAATACTTCGTTAAATTTGCACTCCTTAAAAACACAGGAGGATATCGTTTCCCATCCAAACATGATAAATATTACGTTTCCTGATAAAGCCGTAAGGCAATATGAAGCCGGCATTTCATCTCTTGATATCGCAAAAAATATTAGCGAAGGGCTTGCAAGAAAGGTGCTTGCAGCTGAAGTTGATGGAGAGGTTTGGGATGCATCAAGACCGATTGAAAAAGATGCTTCTATAAAATTTTTGTTATGGGGTGATGATAAAGGGAGGTCAACATTTTGGCATTCTTCCGCTCACTTAATGGCCGAAGCTATAGAGAGTTTATTCCCTGGTGTTAAGTTTTGGGTTGGGCCGGCGCTGGAGAAAGGCTTCTATTACGATATTGATCTTGGTGACAATGTTATAGGTGAAGAAGATCTTAAGAAGATAGAAACAAAAATGGCTGAGCTTGCCAAACAAAACAACGTTTATACAAGAACTGCTGTTGGTAAAGGCGAGGCTATAAAATATTTTACAGATAAAGGTGATCAATACAAACTTGATCTCCTAAGCAATCTAAATGATGGTGCAATAACTTTTTACACACAGGGAAACTTTACTGATTTATGTCGTGGCCCGCACATACCTGCAACAGGTTTTATAAAAGGTATTAAGCTTACAGCCATCGCCGGCGCTTACTGGAAGGGTGATGAGAAAAACAAAATGCTTACACGCATTTATGGGGTTACGTTTCCTTCACAAAAAGAGCTGGATGAATATCTCGTGTTGCTTGAAGAAGCTAAAAAAAGAGACCATCGTAAGCTTGGTAAAGAACTTGAACTTTTTACTTTCTCTGAAAAGGTGGGAATGGGTTTACCATTGTGGTTACCTAAAGGCACTATGCTTCGTGAACGGCTTCAACAATTTTTGAATAAGGCGCAGGTGGCCGCAGGTTATTTGCCTGTTATAACGCCGCACATCGGTCATAAAAATTTATATGTAACCAGTGGACATTATGAAAAATACGGTAAGGATAGTTTTCAGCCAATTAAAACACCACATGAAGGCGAGGAGTTCTTTTTAAAGCCAATGAACTGCCCGCATCATTGTGAAATTTATAATGCTCTTCCAAGAAGTTATAAAGATCTTCCCTTACGTTTGGCAGAATTTGGAACTGTGTATCGATATGAGCAAAGTGGAGAATTACATGGCCTTACAAGGGTGCGTGGCTTTACACAGGATGATGCGCATTTGTTTTGCATGCCATCACAGGTTAAAGATGAATTTAAAAAGGTGATTGATCTGGTGTTGTATGTTTTTAAGTCACTAAGCTTTGAAGATTTTACAGCGCAGATTTCTTTAAGAGATAAAGAAGATCGTTCGAAATATATTGGCTCAGATGAGAATTGGGAATTATCAGAAGCTGCTATTATAGAAGCCACTGCTGAAAAAAATTTGAACACTGTTGTAGAGTATGGAGAGGCTGCGTTTTATGGTCCTAAACTTGACTTCATGGTAAATGATGCCTTAGGCAGAAAATGGCAACTGGGAACCATACAGGTTGACTATAATTTGCCGGAACGTTTTGATCTCACATACATTGGTGAAGACAATGCAAAGCATCGACCTGTAATGATCCACAGGGCGCCGTTCGGTAGCATGGAACGTTTTATTGCCTTGCTCACAGAACATTGTGCCGGCAAGTTTCCTTTATGGCTAAACCCTGTGCAGGTAAAACTTTTACCAATCAGCGATAAGTTTATGGCGTATGCAGAAAATGTTTTGAGTAAATTGAAAAATGCAGATATTCGTGCGGAGATAGATGATCGCAGTGAAAAAATAGGTAAAAAGATCAGGGATACTGAACTGGCAAAAGTGCCTTACATGTTGATCATCGGTGAAAAAGAAGTGACAGAAAACGTCGTATCTGTAAGAAGACAAGGCAAAGGCGATGCAGGCGCTTCAACCATTGACGATTTTATAACACTAATTACAGAAGAAGTAAACAACCGGATTTCATAAGTTATGGTGTAACTTTTGACATCTGTAAACAAAATTTTAAACTAAAACAAATTAATGGCATTTCCACCAAGAGCACCGAGAGGCGCATTTAACCCAAGGTTCAAAAAAGAACAACAACAGGAACACAAGACTAACCAAATGATAAGAGTGCCGAAAGTAAGGCTTGTCGGCGATAATGTAGAGATCGGTGTATACGATACAGCAGTGGCACAGAGAATGGCTAACGACCAGGAATTAGATCTTGTCGAAATTTCTCCGCAGGCAGATCCTCCGGTTTGTAAGATCATAGATTATAATAAATTTCTTTACGAGAAGAAGAAGAAGGAGAAAGAAATGAAGGCCAAGAGCAAGGTTTCTGAAGTAAAAGAAATTCGCTTTACGCCAAATACAGATGATCATGATTTTGACTTCAAATCAAAACACGCAGAAAACTTTTTGAAAGATGGTAACAAAGTAAAAGCCTACGTTCAGTTTAAAGGCCGTGCCATCATGTTTAAAGAAAGAGGTGAATTATTGTTATTAAAGTTCGCTGAAAGACTAGTTGAAGTTGGCCTTCTGGAAAGTATGCCTAAACTTGAAGGCAAAAGGATGTTCGCCATCTTCGCACCAAAGAGTCAAAAGAAAAAATAATTTCATTTATCAATTTTTCAAATTATAAATATGGCCGTTAATATAGTAGAGGAAGTGCAAAAAAGATTAGGCTGGCCCCCGCTGCAAAAGATTGACCCAAACACGCAGGAAATAAAACGCCCGGAGAATATGACTGTTGAAGATTACCTTGGTCAGGCGGCTATTCCTACGGTATTAACAGGTTTGTACAAGTTTAGCAAAAGTGAAAATGGCAATGCAGAACTTATCAGTGGTGACTTTGGTACGAATGCTTTGCAAAAGATTTTTGGTGACACCGCTGATAATGCAATAAGCAGGGTTGCTGATGTTACAGGCAATTCATTTGAATATGCCGGCAACCAAATGGAAAAGGTAGCTAATCAGGCACTTTCTGTTGTAAGAGATGAAATTAGCGGCACGCCTACCAGTGCTGGGATCACGGAATATTTGTCTAATCAACGCCATAATATATTAACTTATCTGCCTGCAGCTATGCAATTAGGCCAAGTGTTAGAGGATGATACATTAGATGATAAAACCAATAAAATGGAAGGGCCGATTTCGGGCTTTATGCATAAGATCGGCGAAGCTTTTTCAGGAGCAGGTAACGAAAAAAAACCTGACGTATAAAGACTTTGTAGGCCATTTATTCAAAATTTTCCCTTAGTTTTGCGCCCCTTATGCCTTTTGTGTAGGCAGTACCGCACCGAATGCGGTATAAAAACATATTTCCCATATGGCTCCATAAGTTTCCGCCCTTGCGGAACGCCGGCAGGGTGTAAAAGTAAAAACATAATAATGCCAAAGGTTAAAACCAACTCCAGCGCAAAAAAGCGCTTCAAAGTGACTGGTACAGGAAAGATCACTTTTCAGAATGCATTTAAACGTCACATCTTAACAAAAAAATCAACAAAGCGTAAACGTAACCTTCGCAAAGGTGGAATCGTATCTCCAGCTAACAGAGATTTTGTGATGCGTTTACTTCGTCTTAAATAACTTCCTACAAAAATTTTAAAACATTTCAGTAAGAAGTGATCTTCTACGCTGATTAAAACAATACATCATGCCACGTTCAGTAAATGCAGTAGCATCAAGAGCCCGGAGAAAAAGAATTTTAAAAGCCGCTAAAGGCTATTACGGAAAAAGGAAAAATGTTTACACCGTTGCGAAAAACGTAATGGAGAAAGGGCTTACATATAGTTATGTAGGTCGTAAACTAAAAAAGCGTGAATACAGAACTTTATGGATTGCACGTATCAATGCTGCCGTAAGAGCTGAGGGAATGAACTACAGCCAGTTTATACATAAGCTTACTGCAAAGAACATTGATCTTAACCGGAAAGTCTTAGCCGATATCGCCATGAACGAGCCTGAAGCTTTTAAGAAGTTGATTGATTCAGTTAAATAAATGAACTTACCTTTTTATCTATAACCGCTTTCATAACCGAGGCGGTTTTTTTATTATATAAATTTCTTCATTCAATTACATTTGTGCATTCTAAAAAGTTTACAATCAGCTAGATGAATAATTCTTACAATGACCTTGTTGACCAAACCTTCAACTTTCCCCAGGAAGACTTTAACCTGCAGGATAATTATTTGCGCTACAATGGCGTTGATCTTAAAGCCTTGATAGATAAATATGGTACGCCGCTAAAGCTTACATATTTACCTAAAATCGGCATGCAGATAGAAAAGGCTAAAAAAATGTTTGCGGCTGCTTTTAAAAAGCATAAGTATGAAGGCGAATATTTTTACTGCTATTGCACTAAAAGCTCTCACTTTTCTTTCATAGTAGAAGAAGCTTTAAAGCAAAACATACATCTTGAAACGTCTTATGCTTATGATATAGAGATCATTAACAAACTTTACGAAAGCAAAAAAATTGATAAAGATATTTTCATCATCTGCAACGGTTACAAACAAAAGGCCTACACGTCTCGTATTGCACGGCTTTTGAATACCGGCTTTAATAATGTTATTCCTATCCTCGATAATAAAGACGAATTAAAAGCCTATCGCCGGTCAGTAAAAGTGCCTTTTAAAATAGGTATTAGAGTGGCTGCGGAAGAAGAACCGACTTTTCCTTTTTATACTTCAAGACTGGGTATAAGGGTAAGAGACATTCTTGAATTTTATGTGGATGAAATTGAAGGCAATGAACATCGTTTTCAATTGAAGATGCTGCATATTTTTTTGAATAAAGGCATTAAGGATGATATTTATTATTGGAGTGAATTAAATAAAATCATCAACTTGTATTGCCAGCTCAGAAAGATTTGTCCTGAATTAGATTCAATTAATATTGGTGGCGGTTTTCCTATTAAACACTCGCTGGGCTTTGACTATGACTATCAATTCATGATCAATGAAATTGTAAGAAATATTAAGGTTGGTTGCAAACGAAGTAAGGTGCCGATGCCAAATATTTTTACAGAGTTTGGTAGCTACACTGTTGGTGAAAGCATGGCACATATTTATAGTGTGATAGGAGAGAAGATGCAGAATGACCGCGAAACCTGGTATATGATAGATTCATCTTTTATAACCACTTTGCCTGATACCTGGGGAATCGGTGAAAAGTTTTTGATGTTGCCGATTAATAAATGGAAAGAGGAATACCAAAGAGTGACACTTGGCGGAATAACCTGCGACAGCCATGATTATTATGATTCTGAAGAACACATTAATGAAGTGTTCCTGCCAAAGATAACAGAAGGCGAACCCTTATATGTTGGCTTCTTCCATACTGGTGCTTACCAGGATCAGATAAGTGGTTATGGCGGCATTAAACATTGCCTGATTCCTTCTCCAAAACATATTATTGTTGGCCATGACAAGAATGGCAAACTGGTTGACTGGGTTTACGCAAAAGAGCAGACTGCACAAAGCATGCTTAAAATCTTAGGCTATAAATAAAGATAGCCTTCATTAATTGAAGGCTAATTTTATCAGTTTTAATAATACACCATTTCACTTACGGCTGTATTATTTAGCTATTTTTCCTTTTGACCTGGCGTAAACTTTTTTGCACTTTTCTCTTCGTCTAATTTTTTTGTATGACCTGGTGGTATCCACTTTTCGTTTTGTAAGTTATTATTTGAGTGTTTTATAGTGCCATCAGGATATCGCACAGACCCATCTGGTTTTCTTACTCTTCCATCAGAATACTTTACAGTGCCATCAGGCCTTTTAACAGTACCGTCAGAATAGATTGTTGTGCCGTCAGCTAATCGCCTTGTTTTATTTATATCTGTCTTACCAGACTGGGCAAAAGCAATTGCTGACATACTCGATAGCATAATTCCAATTATCGAGATTTTTAGAAAAGGTACTATTGTTTTCATAAACTTATTTTAATTAGAGAGGTACTAAACTTCAACGCATGTGACTGAAATTATTAGCTTCTGTTTTTTAAGTTGCGTTATATTGTATAGGATAACGTTGCAATATGATAGTTTAATATACAAAAGCATAAAATGAAGAAGATTACTTTTTTAAGTGTGTATTTGATAATACCCTGTGGCCGTTTTTGCACAATTTGCCGAAAACTCTGTAAAACGCGCAGTTAACTGTTATTTACTGCAATGAAAACCGCCAATGCCGTTATGCTACAGCCCTTCGCCGGTTCAATAATCTAACGCAAGGCTGGCCTTAAAAACTTAGCTTGTATGATGACAAAAAAGTATGTTCGGTTAACCTTTAATGAACGCATTGAAATTGAGAAGCTACTCTCTCATAAAAAAAGTTATGCTGACATTGCCACAACTCTCAACCGATGCAAAAGCACCATTAAAAGAGATCTAATAAAGCAAGGCAAGGATAGCTATAAAGCCATGAATGCCTAATGGTCAGCGGTAGGTAAATCAAGCAACAAAAAAAGTGGCAAGAACAAAATAGATCAGTGTGAAGCACTTGGAAACCTTGTATTGGAAGAGCTTGCACACTCAGATGGTCGCCCCGTCAAAATAAGCATAAGTTTACAAAGACAATTTCCTGATAACAAAGCCATACAAATAAGCCACGAAGCTATTTAATAACAACATAAAACATTACATTGAGCCAGAAGGAAATCTTTATAAACCTATCTATGGATGCCCGATATATATGACTCCCTTACTGCACCCTTATTTACTTTTTATTTTTGAATGATTTATGGGTATTAAAAAGTTATTTGTTGACAATTTGGGCAGCCGCAGGGCTCTAAGTTCTATCTATGTTGGCTATTGATGTAAAGGCCTACATCGAGCTTATAAAAGATAAAAATAAGTAAGTTAAGAGGAGTGTTCTACGGGCTTAAAATATCTAATCCTACACCTTAGAACACTTTTGAAAAATATCTGGTAAATGCTTGGATTTCGTATTTAGTGTTTATAAAATTTGTGGTATAAACAAGGGAATTTTAAAACTAAAAAGCGTTACCGAGTAAATGGGTAAAACGTCTTGAACCGTTATCAGATGAAAAGA
>JBDSRT010000154.1:0-4494 GCA_039929165.1 Ginsengibacter sp. | reverse complement strand
AGCACATGCTCCCACTCTTCATTTGCTGAAAGCACTCTTGAGATCGAAGAACAGATCATATTCTCTTCTATGGTTTCGCCATCTTCTATACCACGAATACAAAGTGTATATAAACTGTCCTGGTTAGTAAAATCTTTTACACTACCTGCTGATGTCGTTTTAACGACAACCACTCTGCCATTAAAAATGTTTTGCTGATTGGCCTTGTGTATGAAATAATCAGGAAGCCCACGAAGCAAAACGCCTGTACCAAACTGTAAAACTTTTTCTGGTAGATCAAAAGTTTGAGCACCTGGTTTTGAAACTGCTGAAGATATACCTGGTAAAATTTGTTTCGAAAGCTGCATCAGGATAATTTATAGTTTGATGTTATGATCATTAAAATATATTCCAGCCACTCATTGAGTTTATCGAATAAATTGCAGCATGAAAATTAGCATTATTTCAGCCAGCGTACGCATAGCGAGGAACAGCCACAGATTAGCTCTATATTTTGAAGAATACATTAAGCAAAATAATCTTGCTGAAGTTGAGATTTTAGATCTGAACACTTATAAGTTTCCTGTGTTTGATGAACGGCTGCAATACATGCAAGAGCCCGAAGCAAAGGTTGTGGAGTGGTCTGAAAAAATTAAAACCAGTGACGGTGTGATCATTGTAACACCGGAATATAACGGCGGTTATCCTGCAAGTTTAAAAAACGCCATTGATGTACTGTATCCCGAGTGGAAAAGAAAACCGGTTGCTATTGCTTCTGCATCTAATGGCCCGTTTGGCGGTGCTCAGGTAAATACTTCTTTATCTTTTAGTTTATGGAAGATAGGCGTATTGCTGGTACCATCTTTATATCTTGTTCCAAATGTGCAGGAAGCTTTCAATGAAAATGGCTTGCCTGTTGATAAGGAAGCCACCAGTAAAAGAACCAAAAAATTTATGGATGAATTAACCTGGTGCATGGAAGCCTGCAGCAAGATGAAATGACGAGATAGCTTATCTCCCAAAATCATCCTGCAGCCTAACAATATCATTTTCATCAGAAGGATTTTCTGCATCAGTATGTTGCCATATTTCTGCTACAACACCCCAGTCACTTAAACCAATCAATCGATGACGCTCACCTTGCTTGAGTTTGATCTTATCGCCAACTTTTAAAATGTGTTTAACCGCTTCACTATCGCTATCACTTGTAGCCACCGCAACTTCCCCATCAATACAACGCCATATTTCTGCACGGCGATGATGATATTGCCAGCTTAAGCGTTTTCCCGGTGCTACCATTAAAATTTTAGGGCTAAGCTTTTCAGAGATCTTTACTTTTTCTAAATCTTCCTCGGGGAAAAAGTGTTGCACAAATGCTGCTGCCTTGCTTTCATCAATCACATAAAAACCGCCCCAGGGCCGGCTCTTATCCTGGTCTACTATTTTAAAATTTAATTCTTCTAAAAGAGTTGCCGATTTATCAAATGTTGAATTATCTAAGGTCATGTTAATATGTTAGATTTTAAAGCACCAGTTTTTAGAATTTATTCAGTGACTGCGACTGTATATTTCAGCCCCTATTGCTGACTAACGAGTTTTAAAACAGTTTTAGTATTATCTGCAAGCGCTTTGTAATCGTTGTTAGTCAAAATATTTTTAGTAATTAATGTACTGCCCATGCCAAGTGCTACAACACCGACTTTTAACCAGGCCGAAATATTTTCTTCATCAGGTTCAACACCGCCTGTAACCATAAATTTTATTTTAGGGAAAATACTTTGAATTGCAGTTATAAAACCTGGGCCAAGCAAACTACCCGGGAAAATTTTTACGATCTCTGCGCCTGCTGTTTCCGCATTGGCGATTTCTGTTGCCGTCATACAACCCGGAATCCACAACAGGCCTGCAGCAAAACAAACTTTTCCTACCTCACTATTTATTGACGGGCAAACGATAAAATTGGCACCCATATTTATAAACAGTTTTGCATCGTCAGCAGTTTTTATGGTACCTATACCCAATTGCAATCCTTCAAATTGCCCAACGGCTTTACGCAGCTTGTAAAAATTATCAATGGCTTCATCGCCGCGATTGGTATACTCAATCATCCTTACGCCGCCATCATACAAAGCCTTGATCACTGAAAGGCTCACTTCGGCACTGTCGTGATAAAACAACGGCAGCAATTTTTGCTTCAATAAAAGATTGCTTGATATTTCTTTGGTTGTCATTCCTGCATTGTATTTAAAACTTCGTCTACAGAAGCAGACAGGGCATCAGCCGAATAAAACATTTTCTTAAACGCAGCTGCCGCTGCAAAGTTTATAATTTGTTGAGAGGATTGATCATTAAGTTTTGAGTAGATCAATCCGGCCATAAAAGCATCGCCGCTACCGGTTTTATTTACCGGATGATCTGTAAAATATTCGGGAGAGACGAATTGTTGCCCCTCTGCAAAAAGTGTTGCATAATAATTTAAATTCAATTCATAATTTAATCTGAAGGTGTTCGCGACCATTGTACAGGAAGGGTATAATTTAATCAACTGCTCCGCTGATGAATGCGCCTGAGTTACGTAGTCATTTTTATTGTGAAGTATGGAACTTGTATTGATCCCCAACATTTTTTCCATTGACCATATGTTACCCATGATCACATTACAATGCTGCAAGATGTTATGCAGACTTTCAGCTGAATGAGGATTATTATCCCAAAGTTTTTGACGGTAGTTCAAATCAAACGAGATGATAATATTTTTGCTTGCGGCTGCCTGCACTGCTTCCAGGCAAACGTCGCCAACCTGTTTGTTTAATGAAGGGCTTATAGCGCTTAAATGCAGCCAGCGACAGCCCTCCAGCACATCATCCCAATTGATCAATCCAGTTCTTAATTCAGAGAAGGAAGAATAAGCCCGGTCATAAATAACGCCGGCATGTTTTAGTTCTTCGCCCTGCGGTAAATAATATGTGCCTATCCGGTTGCCTGAAAAAATTATTGAAGAAGTATCAATATTGCTATTTCTTAAATATTCCAGCAACTGTTCTGATAAATAATTTTTTGGTAAGGCCGTTACGTATTTAACTGGTACATTCCAATGACCTAAGGCTGTCGCAACATTTAATTCAGCGCCACCCGTAAATATGGGCATTGAATTCTCTGTTAACCAGCTACCATTTAATGCCGGTGAAAACCGCAACAACAATTCGCCAAAACAAATCACTTTTTCCATCCAGGATTATAATTATCTTAAATATTTCTAATTGAACAAAGATCGAATAATGCCTAATTCAAGTCCCCGGAGTTCGGCTAACCCTCTAAGCCTGCCAATAGCAGAATAGCCGGGATTTGTTTTCTTTTTAAGATCATCCAGCATTTGGTGACCATGATCAGGTCGCATTGGTATTGATGCCTTTCGGAATTTCATTACCTCTACAATTTCCTTAACCACTTCAAACATATCCACATCACCTGTTAAATGATCATCTTCATAAAAATCTCCATCCGCATTTCTTTTAGTGCTGCGTAGATGAACAAAATTTATTCTATCACGAAATTGCTTAACCATCCCTGCCAGATCATTATCTGCTCTCACACCAAATGAGCCCGTGCAGAAACATAAACCATTGTTCAATGATGGCACTGCATCAAATAAATATTCAAGATCTTCTGCAGTGCTTACAATTCTTGGAATACCGAATAGTGACTGCGGCGGATCATCAGGATGTATAACCATCTTTATATCATACTCTTCAGCCGTTGGTATGATCGCTTTTAGAAAGTCAATAAGATTATGTCTCAATGTTGCTTTATCAATTTTATCATAAGCACTCAATGCCTCCTGGAATTGAGCTACTGTAAAGCTTTCTTCGCTACCTGGCAATCCCTTAATGATATTTTTCTCTAATAATAGTTTCTGATCATCACTTAGAGTGGCAAGTTTTTGCTTAGCTTTTTCCAGTTCATCCGGCAGATACTCTGCTTCAGCGCTCGTTCTTCTCAACATAAATACATCGAACACTATTACCGCGGCTTGCTCATAACGCAACGCCAGTGAGCCATCAGGCCTCGGAAAGGCAAGGTCAGTTCTTGTCCAGTCAACCACAGGCATAAAATTATAAGTGACCGTATGTATGCCACAAGCACTTAAATTTTGTAAAGTCTGTTTATAATTATCAATGTATTTTTTATAATTGGCCGATCTCGTTTTAATGTTTTCATGAACAGGCACACTCTCCACCACATTCCACATCAATCCGGCAGCTTCAATCAATTGCTTTCTTTCATTGATGTCATCGATGGGCCATACTTCACCATTTAGAATATGATGCAAAGCTGTAACAACTCCCGAACAACCGGCCTGTTTGATATCGCTTAAACTCACGGGGTCGTTCGGCCCAAACCAACGCATGCTTTGTTGCATGTAAAAGGCATTTGCATTAACTCCTTCTTTCATGTTTAAATAAATTCACTATTAAGCAGCTATGCCGTATTATTCTCCCGGCACTTTCATTTGTT
>JBDSRT010000153.1:0-7710 GCA_039929165.1 Ginsengibacter sp. | reverse complement strand
GTATCACATCTGTATAACCTATCACTTTCATCCCGCCAAGGGTAACCACTATAGAAAATATAGCAAGGCCTGCAATGCTCCATTCAAAGCTGATACCTGAAATAGAGTTTATAGCGAGTGCACCGAGATAAATAATAGAAGTAAGATTTACAAATACATAAACTAATAACCAGAATATAGCCATTATAGTAGCCACGGTTTCGTTATACCGCTGCGCTAAAAACTGCGGCATGGTGAATATTTTATTCTTAATATAAATAGGTATAAAGAAGATAGCCACAACAATAAGCGTTGCTGCCGCCATCCATTCATAAGATGATATGGCAAGGCCTAAAGCAAAGCCTGAGCCTGACATTCCAATGAAGTGTTCCGCTGAAATATTTGAAGCAATAAGAGAAGCGCCAATGGCCCACCACGTAAGAGAACCCTCTGCCAGGAAAAAATCTTTTGAACTTGCTTCCTTTGATTTTTTCCTGTGATAGATCCAATAGCCATAGCCGGATACAATAATGAAATAAATAAAAAATACAATATAATCAGACGAATGAAGATGATTCATTTACAGCAGTTAAATCGTGATAATCAATTGCCAACACTTCAAGGCAATGCTTAAGGCGTTAGAAATACCAATATACTTATTTTGCCAGGCTTAAAATTATTTAACGATCATTTGCACAATACCAGGAATCTTTTCCTTACCTGTATGTTGGAGATGATGCTTTGCGGAGGCTAAAAAGAAAGCGGCCGTATTATCTTCAGGATGCACAGTGGCAACAGATTGAAAAGCTTCTACAGCTTTAACAAAAGCACTGTTGGCATATTGATCAATGCCTTTGTTAAACACGCTCAGCGTTTCGTTTTTCCTGATGATATCTTCGTGGTTGTTCCCATTGAAACATTCATGGATTTGTAAAGATTGTTGCTTACCTTTTAATTGTACCCGGCCTAGATTTCTTAAATAAAAACCCTCCTTATCCGTCATAAGTTGCACACAGGCATCACTTAAAATAATACCTGCTTTATAGTGACTGGTAAGGCTTTCCAGTCTGGAGGCGGTATTTACCGTGTCAGCGATTGTTGTGGCATCCAGGCGGTTACTGTCGCCTGTTATACCCATGATCAAGGGACCGGTGTGCATGCCGATTCCAATTCGTATTGTCGGTTGGTTTCTTATAGATCTTTCAAGATTTAATTGAGTCAATTCACGATGCATACCAATTGCTGCTGCCAGTGCATCAGCGGGATTGCCGGGAAAGATGGCCATGATTGCATCGCCGAGATATTGATTAATAAAGCCGTTATGCTTACGTATCTCAGGTCCCATGCGTTCATTGAATGCACACACGAATCTAAAGTTTTCTTCAGGGCTCATGGCCTCAGATAATGTAGTATAACCTCGGATGTCTGAAAAAAGAACGGTTACAATTTTTTCAACCTGGTCGCCAAGCTTCACATCTGTTATCACATCATAGCCGAGTGATTTAATAAATTCAAAGGGAACAAATTTTCCGGTTACCTCATACACTTTTCGCATGGCTTCTTCACTCGCCTTGGCCTCTCTTATATTTTTTTCATAAAGCAAAGCGCTTTCAATAGCCGATGACGATTGCAGGGCAAGCGTGGTTAATAATTTTAGATCGCCTGCTGAATACATTTCGGCTTCGTCAGTTGCAAGAATGATAGCACCCATCACACGATCGTTCACTTTTAAAGCCGAATAAAGCAGTGATTGCACGGCCGGTAAAATTATTCCGGCTTCCACAAGATGGGTGGTATCAGAAACAATCTCTGACCGTCCATTGAATAAGATTTTTAGCAATACAGGCAGATGGTCATTTACGGTTGATTCTTCAAAAAAAAATTCACCGGTATTGCCAACAACATCTATTTTTTTTGTGTGCTCATCCCAAAGTATTGCTACGCCATTGTTTGCTTTAATAACATGACGGGCTTCATTTAACGCCACCTGGCAAATAGAGGGAGCATCAATATTCTGCGCTAATTTTTCCGAGAAATTAAAGACGAGATTTATCTCTTTGTAAAGATTTAATATTTCTACGCCAAGCTTTTTCTTCTCAGCTTCTTTCTTAGCTAAGTAATTTAAAAGATCAGCAATTATGATTGCTTTTTCATTACCCTTGACAAGTCCTATTTGGATGTCATCTACAATAATACGATGTTCTGTTAACGGCGCTTCCAGTTGTGCGGTACCAAACAACACTTTGCCTTTTTCGTCTTCAATAATAATAGATGATGGGTCAACCATTGACGACAGCATCATGCCAATACCGTCTTTAACTTCAATAATGTTTTTTAAACTTAGTTTAGCCATTTCTTGTCGCTGTTTGTAATTATAAATGCAACACTTCCCTGGCTTTTTCAAGAATTACCTCGGGGTCAAATGGCTTTGTCATGTAAACATCTGCACCTACTTCCTGCCCTTTCAACCTGTCGAGCTCCTGCCCTTTTGCAGTTAACAGCACAATAAAAATATTATCCATTGCTAATTCTTTTTTTACACGACGGCACACTTCCATGCCATTCATTTTTGGCATCATCACATCCAAAAAAACGAGGTCAGGATTTTCATTCTTGATTATGTCCAGTGCTTCTTCCCCATTTTCTGCTTTTAAAAAAATAACGCCTTCATCCTCTAATTCTTCAAGTGTTTGTTCTATCAACATTCTTATGTGTGGCTCATCATCAACAATCAAAAGTTTCTTCGACATAGTACTGTTTATTATAAATTTTAAATTTTGAATGATGAATTTAATATGCATCTCACATCAATCATCGTTTTGCATTCTACATCTTAAGCTAAAAATAAATGATGTTTTGCCTTGCCTGTCTTGCCTAACATCTAATATTTAAATCTAAAATTCTCTGTTATTGGTAAATTAAAAAAAGCACATGCTCAAGGCCTTTTTCAAAGCGCAACGTCTGTATTAATTTTTGTTTATCAGAATGTACCGAGTTAAGAATAATAATGTCAGGCTGATTTGTAATAGCATTTTTCAAAAGGCCTTCTCCATCAGACTCCACCACGTTATAACCTTTTGTTTCCAGCACATGCGTGAGTGTACGAACAGCAGCTATATCCTCGTCAACCACCATCACTTTCTTTTTTGATTTACCTTGTTCAAGCAAAGTACCTACTTCACTAAATAATTGTGCAGTGTCAATTGGCTTGGTTAAATACCGGTCCACGCCAATGCGATAACCTCTTGCTTTATCCTGCACAATAGATAAAATAATGATTGGGATGTCCATAGTCTGCGGATCATTTTTTAGAACAGCAGCTACATCAAAGCCATTCATCTCCGGCATCATTACATCCAGGATGATAAGATCAGGTTTGTTATTACGCACCTTTTCAAGCGCATCTTTACCATTGCTTGCCTGTTCAATTAAATAGCCTGCTTCACTAAGTTCCTGGTTCAGTAATGATCGTATGGAATCATCATCATCCACCACAAGAATGGTAGCAATCTTTCCATCCAATCTTATTTTAGATTGCGCCATCTGTTCTTTTAATTGCTTCAATAGTTGGTTTAAATGAATGGGCTGTGCATGTGTTGGTATAAGAGGCAGTGCAAAAGAAAAGGTACTTCCTTTACCAGCCGCACTCTCCAACCAGATACGGCCGCCATGATGTTCAACAATCTCTTTACAGATTGGCAAACCAAGGCCAGTGCCTTTAGGTTTGTCGGTAAGTGTATCGCCGCCTACCTGTTTAAATTGTTCGAACACCGCTGCAAAATCTTCCGGTGCGATGCCAATTCCTGTATCGCTGATCTGGACAATAACTTCATCGCTCTCTTTAAAAATTTTACAACCAACTGTGCCCTTATCTGTAAACTTTATAGCGTTCGATAACAGGTTAATGATCACCTGTATTAGTTTATCCCTGTCACCCGTAATAGAAGGAAGATCGCTTTGGATATCTTTTTCAAGCTTTAAATTTTTTTGATCAAATAAAGATGTAGTGGCAGATATGGCTCTCCCGGCAACTTCTGATATGGTTACATTTTCCATCGTCCATTCCATCTTACCTGCTTCAATCTTTGCAAGATCCAACACGTCATTAATAAGATGTGTCAGGCGTTCTCCTTCGGATATAACTACATTTAAATTTTCTGAAATCTGGTTAATAACCTTTTCAGTTTTTACATCAGAGCGGTCTAATGAAGGGAATATTTTTTCTTCAAGTCGTTTACGGATGATCTTTGTAAAGCCCAGCACAGAAGTAAGTGGTGTTCTTAATTCATGACTAACTGTAGAAAGAAAAGCGCTTTTAGCCTCATTCGCTTTCTCTGCAATTTTGCTGGCCTCTTCAGCCTGTTGTTTGGCTGACGTTACATCTTCAAAAAGCTGCGCCTTATTTAAAGCCACCCCTACTGATGCCGCGATGGTTGATAAAAGTCTTTGATTATTTTCAGTGAATTGATTTTCTGCCTGGGTGCTTTGTACGCTTAACACACCGATGATCTCATTATCTGCCGGTATGGGCACACCAAGATACGAGGCTGCAGGAAGGCCCATGCGGCTTACACCTAACTCCTCTGTCGTAGCACCAACGTCTTTGTTAATGAGAAGCGCTTCGCCGGTCTGTAATATTTTAGAAGTCAAGCCTTCGCCTAATTTTTGTGGTGGCATTTCATCACCAAACTGATAGGGGAAATGTATGAGCCTTGTGTTTTTATCAAGAAGGGCTAAGTAAACAATATTGGCTTTAAAGAGATCTTTCATCTGGTTACCAACCAGCTTTATAATTTCATCAATATTAAGTTGAGATGCCAAAGCCTGGCTGATATTATTTACGGTTAACAATTCATTAGCCCGTTGTTTTGATTCATCTAGCAAACGGCTCGTCTCATCAAACAGTCTTGCGTTTTCCAGGGCCACGCCCATGCTGTTTGTCAAAGTGGTTAACAGCTTTACATCAGCTTCGCTAAAGGCAAATTCTTTATCAACGTTTTGAAGACTTACAGAACCTCTTACAATATCTCCAACGATCATGGGTACAAACACAGCAGACTTCGGTGCCTGTCCCATACTAACGCCAGTGCCCCCAAACTTCTTTGCTGTGTCCAAATAGTTTTCATTGATAAGAATAGGCTTGTGCGTTGCGATCAACTGTTTGTTCGCCCATATTAGCGGACGGGGATCACTGTATTGTCGCTGGCCTTTTTCAATAGCATAACGCCAGGTTTCCAGCCCGGTTTCCTGGTCAAAGGTTCTTATTAAAACAGTTTGTGTATCGAATAACTCACAAAGCTTTTCACCAACTAATTGATAAATGCCCTGTGACTGAAACTCTTTTACAAGACCTTCCTGCACGCTGTTAATCACCGCCAGTTCCGCCGTACGTTGTTCGGTTTCTTTTAGCAAGCGATTGGTTTCATCAAACAACCTTGCATTCTCCAAGGCCACACTCATGCTGTTAGATAATGTTTCAAGCAAGCGGATATCGGAGGTGGTAAAGGCATTTTCTTTATCAATATTCTGTATACTGACGTAACCTTTAATGTTATTACCTGCAAGAAGGGGAACAAACATCAGTGATTTTGGCATTTTTGTATCGGCTATTGCCGTAATGCCAAATTCATCCCGGGCTGAAGCTTCGGTTTCAATGTAAATAGTTTGCTTATAATTGATGAGCAGTTCACGCAGTTTATTTACAGGCCTTGAATCAAGTACATATTTCTCACCGTTTTCAAATACATAATTAAAGTGTTCCGTCTTATTGGCAAGATCGAAGCTGGCAATAATAACAGCATGTGTTTGAAAAAGCTGCTGTACCCGGTCTCCCACCAAATCATAAATACCCTGCATATCCAGTTCTTTTGCCAGGCCATCCTGTACGCTATTGATCACAGCAAGCTCTGCAGTGCGTTGTTCTGTTTCTTTTAACAGGCGATTGGTCTCATCAAATAAACGGGCATTTTCCAAAGCCACGCTCATACTATTGGCCAGTGTTTCGAGCAATCTTATATCAGAATCATTGAAGGCATATTCTTTGTCAATATTTTGCAGACTTACATAACTGGTAATTTTATCCCCTATCATCAGCGGCACGAAAATCCCTGATTTTATAGGCTCTGTGCCTGCAACAACTTCCCTTCCAAACCAGGAAATACCATCTTCCTGGGTATTAAGCAGGATCTTCTTTTTTGTCTGTATGAGGTGAAGCCTTAATTTACCAAGCGGCCTTGCCGGCGGATAAAACCGGTCCCCTTTTTCTATTAAAAAATTAAAACTTTCCGTGCCAGCCTCATGATTGAAAGTGCCAATTGCAACTGCCTGTGCATCGAAGAGATCCCGGATCTTATTACCCACTAAATCATAAATACCCTGGATGTTGAGCTCTTTTGCCAGGCCTTCCTGAACACTGTTTATCACGGCAAGTTCAGCTGTACGTTGTTCGGTTTCTTTTAGTAACCTATTGGTTTCATGAAAAAGGGAAGCACTTTCCAAAGCAACACTCATACTGTTTGCCAGCGTAGTAAGCAGGCTTACATCTGAATCTGAAAAAGCATTTTCCTGGTCAGTGTTTTGCAAACTGATTATACCATTTACTTCGCCCCTCAATATTAATGGTACAAAAAGATTTGATTTAGGAATCTCTCCGATTAATATCACATTATCATATTCGGCCATGTGTTTTTCCAGGTCTTTATTTATAACCAGTGGCTGACGGGAATTGATCACATGTCTACGAAAACCTTTCGGTTCTCTGGCCTCTAACAATGTGCGATCGCCTTTTTCATAAGCATAACGATCTTCTATTAAATTTTTTGTTTTATCGTAAGTAACAATGTCTACGATCTGTGCATTAAAAATGTGACGGATCTTTTCACCAACAAGATCATAGATAGATTGCATATCCATTTGAGCCACCAGACCTTCCTGAACGCTATTGATCACAGCCAGTTCGGAAGTTCGTTGTTCAGTTTCTTTCAGCAGGCGATTCGTTTCATCAAACAGTCTTGCATTTTCCAGTGCTACACTCATACTGTTGGAAAGGGTTTCCAATAGGCGCACATCAGAATCGCTAAAAGCATTTTCTTTATCTATGTTTTGGAGACTTACATAACTCTTAACCTTATCCCCCATTATTAATGGCACGAACAGTAAGGATTTTGGATCTTCTGTTCCTTCAACAATTTCTGTCCCAAATCTTTTATTTGCTTCGTCGGTATTTTCGTTTATGAGAATTTTTTGTTTTGAATCAATTAACGCCTGTCTTAATTTATCATACTTTCTGGCCGGTAAATAAAAGCGGGTGCCTTTTTCCAGCAGGTAATTAAATTGTTCCATACCAGTTGCTTCATCAAGCGTAGCAATCATAACAGCCTGTGCATCGAACACATGCCGTATGCGGTCCCCCACCAAATCATAAATGGACTGCATATCCAGTTCTTTGGCAAGCCCTTCCTGAACGCTATTTATCACTGCTAATTCTGCTGTATGCTGTTCAGTTTCCTTTAGCAACCTGTTTGTTTCATCAAACAGTCTGGCATTTTCCAGCGCTACGCTCATACTGTTGGCTAAGGTTTCCAGCAGGCGGACATCAGAATCTTTAAAAGCATTTTCTTTATCTACATTTTGCAGGCTAACATAACTGGTAACTTTATTACCGACGATCAACGGTACATATAACAATGACTTAGGCGTTTCGGTGCCTTCAACCACCTTAAGACCAAAGTC
>JBDSRT010000152.1:0-2957 GCA_039929165.1 Ginsengibacter sp. | reverse complement strand
AAGCCGGATCAAGCATTACCAGATCGGCATAATAGCCTTCACGAATGTAGCCACGATCTTTAATTTTAAAACAGTCTGCTACGGCATGGCACATCTTTTCTACAATTTTTTCAAGAGAAATAAAACCCTCTTTATAATACTTAAGCATAATTGATAAAGAATGTTGTACCAGCGGCAAACCCGAATGTGCATGTTCGTAAGGTGGCATCTTTTCAGCCGAAGTATGTGGCGCATGATCTGTAGCGATAATATCAAGCCGGTCATCAAGCAAAGCTTCCCACAATGCTTTTTTATGCTCCGGTGATTTTATGGCTGGATTACACTTAATCATATAGCCAAGTGCATCATAATCATCAGCCGTAAAATGCAGATGATGTACACAGGCCTCAGCCGTAATTCTTTTTTGTAACAACGGAATTGTATTGGAAAAAAGTGCAGTTTCCTTTGCGGTTGAAATATGCAGGATATGTAATCTTGAGCCATATTTTTTAGCCCTTGCTATGGCCGCAGATGATGAAGCATAACAGGCTTCTTCATTACGGATGATTGGATGGTCAGCAGCATGTAAAACAGGTTTCTGACTTTTTAAACGTTCGTAATTATCCCTGATGATGATTTCATCTTCACAATGTGTGGCGATGAGTAATTCACTTTCGGCAAAGATTCTATCTAATGTGTATTCATTATCAACCAACATATTGCCGGTGCTGCTGCCCAAAAATATCTTAATACCGCAAACCTCTTTTTTTAACTTATTAACCTGTAATACCTCTTCAATATTTGTATTACTGGCGCCCATAAAAAAAGAATAATTGGCCAATGAACTTTTTGAAGCGATGTGATATTTTTCAGCCAGTAGATCTCTGGTGAGTGTGTTGGGTATTGTATTTGGCATTTCCATAAAGCTGGTAACACCGCCTGCTACAGCCGCTCTGGCTTCTGTATAGATGTTGCCTTTATGGGTTAAGCCCGGTTCACGAAAATGCACCTGGTCGTCAATTATGCCGGGTAATAGAAATTTACCTTCGCCCAAAATTTCTGTAACTCTATCTTTGGTTGAAATGGCTTTTGCAATTTTTTCTATACGTTCCTTCTTTACCAACACATCAGCAACATAAATACTACCTTCATTTACAATTGATATATCTTTAAAAAGATAGTTTTGCATGACTGAAATTAACTAAATAACCATAACTATACCTTGATGCGAATTATAAAATACCTGCTGCTGCTATTCTCTGTTACTTTCACCTTTGCTGCTTTTTCACAATCTACTTACCTGTTGCAGGGGGCGAAAGAATATCAATTTATTGACCGGCTTGAAATAAAACAACAGCAGAATATCCATCTAAATTTTTCTACCCTTAAGCCTTATAATAGAAAATATATTGTAAGGCAAGCTGAAATGCTGGATAGCGCAAGGTTGGGTTATAAAGATTCGTTAGGTAACGATAAATATGCAGGCATTACCGATCTAAACTTAACGCCGGTTGATGAATACAATCTTAAAAGCCTGCTCATGAATAATTCAGAGTGGGTAACCGGTTCTAAAGAAGGCTTTACAAGCCGAAAGCCGATCTTAAACAACTTTTATACAACAAAGGCAAACCTGTTTGAAGTTAATACTGGAGATTTTTTTCTTGCTGTAAATCCCGTGGTACAGTTCCAGGTGGGAAAGGAAACCAATTATAACAGCGGACTTTTTTTAAATACAAGAGGTGTAACAGCCCGTGGTTTAATTGGAAAGAAAGTTGGCTTTTCAACTTACCTCACAGACAACCAGGAAAGAGGGCCCCAATTTTTTCAAAAAAGAGTCAACGAGTTTAAAGCAGTGCCAGGTGTAGGGTTTTATAAAAACTTTAAGCAAAACGGTGTTGATTATTTTGATGCAAGAGGATATTTAACTTTCAACGCTGCAAAATTTATTGACTTTCAATTTGGGTATGATAAAAACTTTATTGGCAACGGTTACAGAAGCCTGTTTCTTAGCGATTTCGGCAATAGCTATTTGTTTTTCAAGATCAATACCCGCATCTGGAAATTGAATTACCAAAACATCTTTATGGAGCTGATGCCACAATTTAAAAAGAGTGGCGATGCATTGCTTGATCGTAAATATGCAGCTATGCATCATTTAAGTATAAACGCGAACAAATGGCTGAACGTTGGTATGTTCGAAGGTGTGGTATTTGGCCGCAGCAATCACTTCGATTTTCAATACTTAAACCCTATCATCTTCCTGCGCCATATAGAAGGTACAGTTGGTAGTCCTGATAATGCAGTTGCCGGTATTGACTTTAAAGCGAATGTGTTTAAAAGTTTTCAATTTTACGGACAGTTTTTGTTGGATGAGTTTATCCTTAAACAAATTACCAAAAGTGATGGGTATTGGGCCAATAAATGGGGCATTCAAGCCGGTGTAAAATATGTTGATGCCTTCAAAATTAAAAATCTTGACCTGCAATTTGAAACTAACAGGGTAAGGCCGTACACTTATGCTCATAATGACACTATTGCTAATTACACTCATTACAATCTACCGCTTGCTCATCCGTTGGGTGCGAACTTCCAGGAGTACATTGGTATTCTTCGATACCAGCCGGCCAACAAATGGTACATCAACGCAAAGCTTATTTACTTTTACCAGGGGCTTGATAGCAACGGCGTGAACTACGGCGCAAATCCTTTAGAGACCTATAATTCACGCCCAAAAGATTATGGCTTTGACGTTGGCTCGGGCAGTTTTGCAGATTGTGTGAATGCCTCTTTACAGGTTAGCTACGAACTGCGTGAAAATTTATTTCTGGAAGCTGGCGGACTAGTACGCCGCTTTACACAAAGACAGGTTACTGATAACACTGCTATTTTCAACCTTGGTTTCAGATGGAATATGTTTAGGAGAGAGTACGACTACTAGTATCATGTGAAGTGCGAGTGGTAAGTTGTGAGTTATTGTT
>JBDSRT010000151.1:0-2806 GCA_039929165.1 Ginsengibacter sp. | reverse complement strand
GTATGCTGCAGTGCCTTCCAGTCAGCCGTAATGAATTGGCAAAGTGCTTTTGTTCTTATTAACTCAACGTGGATACCAATATCTTTAATTGTATAATTTTCCAGAATACTATCAGTATGCTTTAATTCACTGGCAGCAGTACTTTTTATCCAGCTATCAATTTGTAATGTATCCCCTGTTTTAAGCATATCTGTAGAGTAACTAAGAACAGGCATATCTGCATAGTACGATATTTCCTTTTTTTGGCCAACGCATAATTGGGAAGCGAATAGGAATACGATTATAAAGAAGATATTATTTTTCATAATTGTTTTATTTACCTGAATATATTGAAGGTCAATCATCCTTTCTTAAAAGTTTTCGTTCAGGAAGTGCGTCCCTTTGTTATCCGTGTTCTTACCTGGGTAATCTTTTAATACTTGTAATCGTGATTCAGACAACTAAAAATTGAATGATAAACTCAGTCCCTTCTCTTTCTTTTGATTCCACTTTAATTTCCCCTCCATGTGCTTTAATGACATCATAAGCCAATGATAAGCCTAGTCCTGTTCCCTGCCCGGTTGGTTTGGTAGTAAAGATCTTGTCGATAATATCATGAGTAATGCCGTTGCCGTTGTCAATAATTTTTATGTTGACACTTCGATTCAACCTTTTTGTATTTGCTACAATCAGGTTAAAGAAGAGCCGGCATACAGTTAGAAGTTGGCAGCATTTCATACACTATATTATAGGTCTATGAAATATACTAATTATAATACAATGCTGTTATTGATATTGTAAGCAGCATGAGTAATTCAAATAGTCAAGAGAGCGGTTCTGGCCGTGGCGCATCTCTGGTGGGTTTTGACTTCTCATCAGGCAAGGGGACAAACTCCTTGTTGCCAAACTTGATTCTATTCAAAGTTGTAACAGTCATGCTCACACTGGAAGCCGTTTCTTTAATTCCTCAATATTATTGCTAATCTTACGCTGAGTAACTTTTGCATATATCTGTGTAGTCCGTATATTTTTGTGGCCTAACATCTGACTAACTGTTTCAATGGGTACATCATGTTCAAGTGTTACCGTCGTCGCAAATGTATGTCGGGCAGTGTGTGTGGTTAAATGTTTTTTAATACCGCACACATCTGCAATTTCTTTCAAATAGCCATTATATCGCTGGTTACTATTGACAGGCAGTAAACTGTTTTTGTTTACGCAGGTAGGATGATTTTTATATCTCTCTATAATTTCTAAGGCTATGGGCAGTAAAGGAATTTGTTCCGGAGTTTTTGTTTTCTTGCGGTCTTTTACTACCCATTTATTACCATCCACGCCGGTGACTATATTTTCCGGAGTTAAATTATATACATCCAGATAGGCATAACCTGTAAAACAACAAAACAAAAAAATATCCCTGGTAGAACTCAATCTTGAGATTAAATCTTTATCGCGTAAAAGCATAATTTCATCCATAGAGAGTTTATCTCTATTCGGATGCTGATAGCTACATTTGAAAGCCGACAAAGGATTTGTTTGAAGGAATCCCAAATCAATGGCCATCTGTAAAATTTGCTTTATATTTTGAACATACTTCATTGAAGTATTACTCCCGATCTTTTGTACTGTAGAAAGATAATGCTCAAAGTCAATAGCAAAAGAAAGCTTGACATTATTCACCAGTACATCTGTGACCTTATACTGGTGTTTAAGAAAAGAAACCAGCTTATGTCTTGTAATTACGTGGCGCTTTAATGTATTTTCAGATTTTTTACCTGCCTGAACTTTTTCAAGAAAACGTTGATTGTGTACATCAAAAATCTCTAAGAGTGACTTTTGTTTCGACTCGATACCTAAATAAGATTGTTTTATTATTTCTGCACTTATTGGTTTCTCCTGGGCAAGCAACAATCCGTAGTGCTTATGAATATCGGTTTGCATAATATCCAGGCAGCGATTAATTACCTGAGCTTCCTCTAGCCGGCCTTTGACACGTTGACCTTTCTGATCCCAGTTTTGCGGCAGTGTCTTTTGATGGGTTGCGATTTCGACTCGTTTGTAATTAACCGTAAGTCTTAAATAGATAGGAGCTTTTGCATTTTTAATGCGTTGATTATTCAGCCAAAATAAAATGGCGAATGAATGGTGTCCCTTGTTCATAAAACACAGTGTTTATTGTTAACCGAATTTGTTCCATTTTCACTAATCTTACACTACTTTTCAGTTTTCTACAACACAAGCCTAGCCTACATTTGAGGGCTGTTGCGGTTAGCAGAATTACGGAAAAAATCTGCTAACCGTATTGCTAACCGCGGACTTTAGCAACTTTTCATTCAATTTGAAGAACTTTTAAGCAACAAACCCATTAAAACATGCAGTTTTAATGGGTTTGTTGCCTTTTTTTGATACTTATGTGATCCCGCTGGGACTCGAACCCAGGGCCCATACATTAAAAGTGTATTGCTCTACCAACTGAGCTACGGAATCATCCCTATTCTTTTTTGGAGTGCAAAAATACAGGCTAAGGCCCTTTGTGCCAAAAGTTTTTCTATTAATTATCAACAGATTTAAAAGGTTTTAGAACAGCTCCTGTTGAATTGAGATGCACGGAGTACTTATTTAATATTAACCCGGCAGCTTAAATTCCGTATTCTGCAAAATGTGTATTTAATAAATAAGATATTAAATCAGGAAAGTTCTTCTTTCATTTTTTGCATCACATCTTTTTCTATCATTATCTGCGCAAGATGGATCATATTCATAAATGCTTTTGCTCCTGATATACCATGGCCAATAATGACAGGTTTCTCTACACCGAGAACTGGTG
>JBDSRT010000150.1:0-4329 GCA_039929165.1 Ginsengibacter sp. | reverse complement strand
AATTTATAAATGGTCGAGATCATTCCAAGATTTGCAAAAGCAAACATCAGGTTACCAACAGCAATAAAAATATTGGTCAGTGCATATTCGCTGGCTGAAAACGGCGATTGATTCCTGGTAAAAAGGTAAGTATTGATAAAACCTATAAAAAAACCTAAGTAAACAAAAAGGGTGGATATGATACTTTGCTTGCGTACCTGCGACATAGAATTTCAAAAAATGCAAATTATGTGTTTTATTCCGGTGCAAACAATTTCTATATGTTTATGAAATATTATAATGAATTTACTTCAAATGGTTTCGCAGATTACCCGATATAAATTTTATCTCAATCGTTCAGGATCATACGTGTTCCCGATCTACATAGCATTAATATTAAATAGCTGTTATACTCAACCAAAAAACAAGGCCATTTTTAGATACAATGAGGTGTCAGGGATAGCCAGTCTGGATCCGGCCTTTGCCAAAAGTCAATCCGTGATGTGGGCAGTTCACCAACTGTATAATACCCTGGTTGAAATTGATAGCAATACCAACATCATTCCATCGCTTGCGAAAAGCTGGGAGGTATCCGCCGATAAGAAAACTTTTACATTCCATTTAAGGACCGACGTTTTCTTCCATGAGAATAGAACATTATTTAATAATAAACCTCGGCGTCTTACGGCTCAAGATGTTGTATATAGTTTAAAAAGAATTATAGATCCCGCTACAGCAAGTAGTGGTGCCTGGATATTCAATGATAAAGTGTCTGGAAATTCCGGTTTCATTGCAGAAGATGATTCAACGTTTAAGCTTATACTTTTAAAGCCTTTCAATCCAATACTTGGCTTGTTAAGTATGCAATATTGTTCAATTGTTCCGCATGAAGCTGTTGACATATTCGGTAAAGATTTTAGACGGCATCCAATTGGTACAGGTCCATTTAAGTTAGTAGCCTGGGAGGAAGGCCAGGCTATGATCCTGGTAAAGAATACAAATTATTTTGAAAGAGACAGCATGGGAAAAAGGTTGCCTTATCTTGATGGCATTAAAATATCTTTTTTTGATAACAAAGCCACGGAGTTTCTGGAGTTTCGTCAGGGCAGGTTAGATTTTGTAAATGATATTGATGCTTCTTTTAAAGATGAAATATTAACGAGGCAAGGCAATCTTAAAAAAGAATGGGAAGGCAAAATTATCTTGTCAAAGCATTCCTATCTAAACATTGAATATCTCGGGATTTTAGTAGACACAAATAGTATCTATGTAAAAAATTCTCCTTTAAATTTAAAGAACATAAGACAGGCGATAAATTATGCCATCAACCGGCCGAAGATGATGCTGTATCTGCGCAACTCTATTGGCACACCGGCTGAAAGAGGCTTTATTCCTGCAGGTTTGCCGTCTTTCGATTCGGTTGATTTTAAAGGCTATAAATATGATCAACAAAAGGCCATTGACTTATTAAACCAAGCTGGCTATGCTAACGGAAAAGGATTGCCTGTTATAACATTACTCACGATTCCTCAATATGCTGACCTGGCGAGTTATATTGCCAACGACCTAATGCAGGTTGGTATAAAAATCCAGGTAGAGGCCATTCAAAAAAGTTTGTTGTTGCAGGAGACAGCTAATTCTCAGGCTGCATTTTTTAGGGGAAGCTGGATAGCGGATTACCCCGATGCCGAAAATTATTTAAGTGTCTTCTACAGCCGTAATCCTGCGCCACCAAACTATACAAGGTATAGCAACATCGCGTTTGATAAACTGTATGAACAAGCTCTTGCAGAAACAAATGACAGTGCCCGGTGGGCCTTGTATCGCAAGGCTGACCAGCTTGTTATCGACGATGCAGCCGTTGTACCACTTTGGTATGATATGGTACTGAGACTGACTCAACCGTACGTGAAAGATTTTTATGCAAACAGTTTAAATCTACTTGAGCTAAGAAGAACGTATATGTTAAATTGACTTGTGATTTTTAGGTACCAAAAAAGCCTATCTTTCACGTTTTATAAACACCTGTTAACACATTCTATGATTTACATTCTGGCCTTTTTTATTGGACATTGGTTTTTCTCACTTTTCTTCCATTCATTCTTTCTTCATCGTTTTGCTTCCCACCAGATGTACACCACAACAAAAAATTGGGAAAAGACATTTTATTTCTTAACCTGGTTTACTCAGGGATCATCATTCCTGGTGCCGAGAGCTTATGCTGTGTTACATAGAATGCATCACACATATAGTGATACAGAGAAAGATCCTCATTCACCACACTTCTTTAAAGATATTTATCACATGATGTTGCACACTGCTCAAATTTTCAGGCAGTTTGTAAAGGGTGAAAAATTACCAGATGCCGAGTTCACTAAAGAATATATCCCTAAATGGGAAGCGCTTGACAACTTTGGACATCATTCTTTAACGCGATTGGGCTTTGGTGTATTTTATGCAAGCTTCTATGTTTTGTTTGCGCCTAATTACTGGTGGTTTCTATTGTTGCCTTTGCATTTTATTATGGGGCCAATGCAGGGCGCTATTGTAAATTGGTTTGGTCACAAGTTTGGCTACAGGAATTTTAATAATGGGGACCATTCTAAAAATTCGGGCCCCTGGGGGGTGTTTCTTATGGGCGAATTATTTCAAAATAATCATCATAAAAATAAGAACAGGGCGAACTTTGCTTTTCGCTGGTTTGAGTTTGACATCACATACATTATTATGAAAGGTTTGCATGCCTGCAGGATCATTAAGCTAAAGCCGGCTATGGCAAATGTTGCAACAACTGTTCCTATGGATGCAGGATTGCTATCAGCGAAAATTCCAGCGTAAACCTGCCTGGGGTATCAGCATGTTGGTTAGAGAGTTTTGGCGGGTGAAAAATACTTCACCTGAATCATTTATGCGGGGGTTGGTATAGTAATCAGAGTTGCTGCCAAATACATAAGCAACTTTAAGTTCCATGCCTAACTCATCTCTTCTGTTTAGTGGAATATCTAAACCGGCAGCTGCACCATAATTAAATGCCCATTTCGCTTTAGAAGATTTTGAATAAGATTGATCAGCGGAATTGTAATAACTCAACGATTCAGTACTTACAGTTGAAAAGAAAATATTCCATCCAGCAATTGCGTCTACAAATGGCTTGACTTTATTAGGCTTTAGAGGTTGCAGCCTTGTAACAAAGTTTAGCGAAGCGATATTATTTGAGGCGGTAAGTTTATACTCTTCATAAAAACCAAAAACATAGCCAGCAAAATATTGGCTGGTGCTTCCCTTCACCTGCATACCGGCTTCAATCCCAATCTTAATAGGAACAACCGGGGACGGTCGATATAAAAAATTTAACCTGGCGCCTAAGCCAGACTCTCTATTCGCTTCTTTATATTCGCCCTGCGGCACAGCGAGCTGCAAATTGAGGGAGGAGGTAAATTTTTGAGCACAGGCGTTAATAGTCACCAAAATACACGTACAAACTATCACTGTATATTTCATCAGTCAAAGTTAGGAACAGTTTAAATGTTAGTCTTTTTTAAGTTTATCCTTAAATACTTTTTGGAACTTATCAAGCTTTGGCCTTATAACATAATAGCAATAAGGCTGCCCGCCATTTTTTTTGTAGTACTCCTGATGATAAGCTTCGGCGGAATAGAAGGTTTGTGCCGAGGATATTTCTGTTACTATCGGGCTTTCCCAGGCACCGCTTTTATCTAAAGCCTTTTTATAAGCTTCGGCTTTTTCTTTTTGTTCACGGTCGTGGTAAAAGATAATGCTGCGATATTGTGGGCCTACATCATTACCTTGTTTGTTTAACGTTGTTGGATCATGGGATTGCCAAAAGACTTCCAATAGATCATCAAAGGTTATTTTTGACTTGTCATATAGAATGTTCAAACATTCAGCATGGCCTGTAGTTTTGGTACAAACCTCTTCATAGGTAGGGTTGGCTACATGGCCGCCGCTGTAACCACTTGTTACTTTTACGACACCTTCCAGTTGTTGAAATAAAGCCTCCGTACACCAAAAACAACCGGTTCCGAAAGTTGCCGTGTCATAATTAGAAGATTGACCCGGGGCTTGAGTAGACATAAAACTTGCAACAGCTGTTGATTCTCTTCTTGCACATGAAATGAGTATTGATAGGAGAGAACAAAATACCACCAATAAAAGTAGATTTGTAGACTTTGAAATCATCACTGCAAATATAAAAATTATTGATGTTGGCTTGTGCTGATGTTGGTCTTTTTAACACTATTGAATCTTAAATCGCCATAATCCAAAAGAACGATATCCTTTTATCTTTGCCACTCTAATATGTATGGTTAGTAAATGAAATATTTCCCT
>JBDSRT010000149.1:0-3456 GCA_039929165.1 Ginsengibacter sp. | reverse complement strand
GAAAGAGGCGGCCGTGAGGATGACAAACGTTCGGAAACAGCTATGGAAGACCGGAAGAAAGTTGGGTATTTTTAAAATGTTTTAAAAATGTTGAATGGAATGAAAGAAGAAAATAGCCTACTGCGTTTTACCACTGCGGGCAGTGTTGATGATGGCAAAAGCACACTAATAGGAAGGTTGCTTTACGATTCTAAATCTTTGTTTGAAGACCAGTTGGCAGCAGTAAAGTTTTCGAGTGAGAAAAAAGGATTTGACTATTTAGACCTGTCATTGATTACAGACGGCTTACGTTCCGAAAGGGAGCAGGGCATCACCATTGATGTTGCCTATCGTTATTTCGCCACGCCTAAAAGAAAATTTATTATCGCCGATACGCCGGGTCATATTCAATATACCCGCAACATGGTTACCGGTGCATCAACAGCTAATCTTGCCGTTATTTTAATTGATGCCCGCAAAGGTTTAGTGGAGCAAACCTTCCGTCATTCTTTCATAGCTACGCTGCTGCGCATTCCACACCTTATTGTTTGCGTAAATAAAATGGACCTGGTTAACTGGGATGAGAAAGTGTATGATGATATTGTAAAAGAATACAAAGCATTTATATCAAAGCTGGAAATAGCCGATGTAAGTTTTATTCCCATCAGCGCTTTGCTTGGCGATAATATTGTTGACCGCTCAAATAATATGGGATGGTATAAAGGCACAACCTTATTATACCTGCTTGAGGAGGTGCATATTGCCAGCGACTATAACCATATTGATTGCCGCTTTCCTGTGCAAAATGTGATCAGGCCGCAAACACAGGAACACCACGACTATAGAGGTTATGCAGGCCGAGTGCAGGGCGGCGTTTTTAAACCCGGCGATGAAGTAAGATTACTGCCATCAGGCTTTACCACCAAAATAAAAACCATTGAGCTGGATGGTGAGAATATCGACGAAGCTTTTTCACCTATGTCCGTTACCATGACGCTTGAAGATGATTGGGATATTAGCCGCGGCGATATGATTGTTCGCCCAAATAATGAACCGCAAACTGAGCAGGATATTGAACTTACTATTTGCTGGATGAACCAAAAACCCTTGCAACAGGGTGCTAAACTGATAGTGCGGCATACCACCAAAGAATCTAGAGCAATCGTAAAGAACATACAGTATAAAATTGACATCAATACTCTGCACCGCGTAGAAGGAATTTTGCAATTAGAGATGAATGATATGGCCAGGATAAGTGTAAGAACTTCACAACCGCTCTTCTTTGATGCGTATAAAAGAAACCGGCAAACGGGAAGCATTATTTTAATTGATGAAGGCACAAATGAAACAGTGGCTGCCGGAATGATTTTGTAAATACAGGTTTAAATTTGATAGTTTGCTGTTGACAGTAAAAGGTGCACTTCGTAAAGGTTTATTGTTTTTTACTTAAAATTTAGATATCAATGAAAAGTGTAGGAGAATTATTAGCGGTTGCTGTTGATGCCGCGTTAGAAGCTGGAAAAAAGATTTTGGAGGTTTATGAGACAGATGATTTTTCTGTTGACATGAAATCGGATAACTCGCCGCTTACGAGGGCGGATAAAATTGCTCACCGTGTTATTTGCGATTATTTAGAACCTACGCAAATCCCCTTGCTTTCCGAAGAGGGCCGTGATATACCTTTTGAAGAAAGAAAAGTTTGGGATTATTATTGGTTGGTTGATCCATTGGATGGCACAAAAGAATTTATAAAACGTAATGGAGAGTTTACGGTGAACATAGCCTTGATGAAAGGTAATGCTCCGGTTGCCGGCGTGGTTTATGCGCCTTGCCTAAACACAGTTTATTATGGTGCAAAAGGTCAAGGAGGTTCTAAAATGGTAAACGGAAATCGAACAGCTTTACAAAGTATTGACGATACCTCAATGGAAGATTTATTACAAAAGGAAAGTATAACCATCGTCGCTTCGCGGTCTCACAGCAGTCCCGAAACAGAAGCATTTATCAACCGTTTCAAAAACCATGAATTGCAATCAATGGGCAGCTCTTTAAAGTTTATGTTACTGGCAGATGGTGTAGCCAATATTTATCCAAGACTTGCGCCAACCATGGAATGGGATACGGCCGCCGCTCATGCTATCTTAAATGCAGTGAACAGGAAAGTTTATCAAACAAACGTTGAATACGAACTGCAATACAATAAGCAGGATTTATTGAATCCTCCTTTTATTGCTTTTTAGATTCATGTGATAAAAGTTTACCGGAGAAAACTAAACCTAAGTTCATGATTACAAGATAGCGAAAGAGGCTTTCCTGTTACACCATTTCGCCCTTCATCAGATGACCTAACATCTCCTTAAAATTCTCTTTCTTATTCAAATGAGGGATGGCTTCATTTGGTTCCGGTACGCCCAAAAATTTACAAAGAGGTCCCCAGCCTTCACTAACATCATACACCAATAACTTATCGGCCGGGACATGGGCTTTTACATCTTCAATGTGCTTATTAAATATTTTTTCTGCTTCAGCTTTATCCTCAAATTTTCCCTGGAAATGTACTTTAAAAATCATTTCTTTTGCCAGCTTTACACACTTAATTACCGAGCGTAAACGCGGATTGAAAAGCAGTTTGGATAACATGCCTAATTTTTGAGGAAGGTTTTGAGGTCCGGCTTGCCAAATGGTGCTAAACACGCTACTATGCCACTTCTCAAAAGGCCTTACAGTTAAAATAACTTTTGCATCGGGGTACTGCTTCATGTGTTCCTTATACCAGGGATATGCAGGAAAATCGACCGTCGCCTGGTAGCCATTATATAGTTCATCCCAATTGGTTGAACCGGCTTCTTTAAGCGTTTGCCAATAGTGAAGATTTTCCGGATGCACCAGCAGCTCCTTCATGTGATAAGTCTTTTTATAACCCAACCTTTCAAGTGACTCTTTAAGCGTGTTTGTACCGGTTCGAGGTAATCCGGCTCCAATAATTTTGATGGACATTTTTAAAAAGTTTTGTGGTTTAATAGTGACTAATGCATTAAGATAGCGTTTAATTTATTTGAATAAAAGCTCTTTGGTTATTTTAATTTTCTCTCTAAGAAATTATATAATACTCCCTGCAACTATTATATTAGAGTATAAATATGTAAGACACTATCACTGCTTACGTTTCTGACTAAAATTTGGCACAAACAAATCAAGCTCAATTAAGATGAAAAAAATGCTCCTGCTTCTCCAAGTGTTCGTACTTATGTCAATAACCTTGTACTGCCAGGTTAACAACGATAAGAAGGATACATCCACCAAAAAACCAAATGCAGCACCAGACCGAAACATGTTCGGACATGGAATACCGCGTGGTTTAACCAAAAGCTCTGATGGTCTGTCGGATGGTTATATCATGTTTGCGGTTCCTAATTCTGCTTCAGTCTATCTTCTTAATCGTAAAGGCCTCGTTGTTCACGAATGGAAAAGTAATTA
>JBDSRT010000148.1:0-5705 GCA_039929165.1 Ginsengibacter sp. | reverse complement strand
TGTAAGTAACCTGCTTGCTTTGCAGGCCGGGCCACAATTTGGTATTCTAATGAACAAGGACAGAAATCTTTTACAGAACGGGCAGCAGGCTTTTAAAAACGGCGACTTTTCAATGTTAGGAGGTGTGCAGTTAAGTCTTTCAAAGTTTAGGGTTTATGGTCGCTATGCTGTCGGTTTAAGTAATATAAAAAATATTGACAACCAAGATGAGTGGAAAAGTCAAAGTATACAACTTGGTGTAGGCTTGTCTTTGTAATTAAGGTCTGATTACTTCAACTGTTCCATCATTTTTTAATTTTATAATTGATGATGGCAGTGCGAGGTTTAAATCATTTCTGCGGTGTTGAACCATATAGTCAACACCGTTTTTTATTTGTTGGGTTACGTGATGAAATGTCGACGGAGCAGGGAGACCGCTGACATTTGCTGATGTTGAAACGATCGGCTCACCGAGAGCTTTGATCAGGGCTTTACAAAAATTATCCTTTACAATTCGTATAGCAACACTTCCGTCTTCTGCCAATACATTTGGCGCAAGATTCTTAGCCTGTTCATAAATGATAGTAAGTGGTTTAAAGAGGTACGGCGCCGCATTTTTAAAATCCGGTAGGGTATGAATATACTTAACAACATCAGTTTCTTCCGCAACAAGGATGATCAGGGCTTTTGAGTCAGCTCTTAATTTAAGATCGAAAATTTTTTGAACGGCTCTTACGTTCGTCGCATCACAACCCAAACCCCAAATGGTATCTGTTGGATATAAAATTATTCCACCATTTTTCAAAACGCTGCAAGCCTTTATGATATCGTCATTGTAATCAACCATTGTTTAAAGTATATAACAGTTGATCTGTGGTAATGGTGTATGCGCATTTAAAATGACTTAAGGGGCAGGCTTTGTAGCCATGTAGCCCACACGGTCTGCATTCCAGCTTTACAGTTGTTTCTACAACATGTGAAATGTTGGACAAAGGTGTGAAGCCAAACTTTGGCACTGTTGAACAAAATATTGCGGTAACAGGTGCATTTACAGCAGAAGCAAAATGTAGCGGGGCGCTGTCGTTTACGTAATTCATTTTCGCATACTTCATTAATTCGGCAGATTGTAGAAAACTTAATTTACCTGCTAAAACTTCAACATTTTTGTTAGCAGAATTTGTTGCTAAGTCATTAGCTTCCTCAACATTTTCTTTACCGCCAAGAAGATAGATTTTAAACAAAGGATCAATTTGATCTATAAAATCTTTCCATTTCTCTACCGGATACTTTTTAGTAAACCAAACACTGGAAGGCGTAATAGTTATGAAGGAATCATTTAAGTATGGCTTGATAACCTGATGATCTTTTACAGACGGGTATAGTTTAGGCAGTGCAGTAACATCATCTGTGAAATGTGCTATCAATGCATGGTTCCTGTTTACTTCATGCTTTGGATTTTCAAGATCAATTTCATGTTTAACACGTCTAGAAAATAACCAGCTTAAAGGATTTTTTGTAAAGCCAATGGTTTCTTTTGCGCCGGATAAAGTGGTAAGTAATCCGGTTGAAAAAAAACGCTGCAGGTTTATAACTTTATCATATTTTGCAGCTATTGTTTTGCCAACAAGTCTTAATAAATTTTTGTTCTTATTTATTTTTTTATCCCAAACAATAACTTCATTAATTAAGGGATTATTATCAAGTAGTGATTCATTCCCTTTCCTGACTAAAAAATCAATGGCCACCTCAGGAAAATAAATATGCAGTTTTTCAACCAAAGCCGTTGCCAACACTACATCTCCAATAAAGGCAGTTTGAATAATTAGAATCTTCTGCATCTTTTTGTACTCCAATTTCAGTGTATTATTTACAACAAAATAAATTACATGTCCTTTTTGTAAAAATGGTCTTTGTAATTTAGTAATCGTAAATTTTTTTTGTGATAGAAAAAGGCATCTCAACTATTATCCCAAATTATAACGGCCGGCTATTGCTCGAGGTCATTCTGCCACCCCTAATTGTTAGCCTTACTAACAGTGGTTTAAAGTTTGAGGTAATTGTTGTAGATGATTGTTCAAGCGATGACTCAATTAGTTTTCTTGAGCAAGATTTTGAGAGAATAAAAATCATAAAGAACAGGGTTAACAAAGGCTTTTCATACTCAATGAATAAGGGTATCAACGCCTCGCAATTTTCATTATTATTTTTTTTGAACAGTGATGTGATTGTTACGCCTGCATATTTTGAAACCCAACTGCCTTATTTTGAAAAGCCTGATACATTTGGTGTGATGGGACGCATGATAGGATGGGAAGATGATCATATACAGGATGGCGGTAAGTATCCGTATTTTGAATTAGCCAAGATCAAGACATCAGGTAATTATATTCCGGCTGATTCTGCAGCAGGACAAAAACTATATAGCATGTATCTATCTGGGGCAAATGCATTAGTGTCAAGGCAAAAAGTATTGTTGTTAAATGGCTTTGATGAAATCTATTCGCCATTTTATGTAGAAGACTACGATCTTAGTCTGCGTGCCTGGCGTCTTGACTGGAAATGTTATTATGATCATTTCGCGGTATGCAGGCACAAAATATCAGTGTCTATTAAGTCGGCTGCAAGTAAGAAACATGTCGCAAAAATTTATAACCGGAACAAAATGATTTTACACGCTATTCATTTACATGGTGTGCAAAAAGTTTTTTGGTTTATGCAACTTTTGCTTGAAGCTATCTTCAGAACAATTACATTTCAATGGTATTATACCAGAGCTTTATGGCTGTTTGGCAACAACGCTAAGAATATTGAAAATTCTAAAAAAGCTTTTGAAGCAGTTTCCTTTAAACAGGGCAAAAATAATAGCGTAAGAGAAGTAGTCACATTTATTAGAACTTCATTAGCTACAAAAAACATAAGCCGATTTTAGAAAGAGGCTTTTGAGTACCTGTATGAATGCTTGACATAACTTAACCAGGGAAAAGTTCTTTTTTTATGTGCAAATATTATCCGGGCATTTTGTAGTAAAAAAAAGAAAAGCTCATAAGAGAACTTTTTCTCAGGGAATTCATTATAAAGAGCCAGCAATTTTTGTCCAAACCTTCTATATTTATCCGGCATTTTTTTAATGGATAATAATAGCGGCATATTGATTTGTGTGAATTTATAAAAGCGTACTTCAGGTTTGGCAGCGCCAGTTGCATTGCTATCATGTACACGATGCCACACAAGAATTTTTTCGACAGCTTTTATTTGTCCGAGGCAACAGGCGTGCATTACAAGCCACCAGTCATAATATCCATCGTTTGGAAAAGGGACGGCAACATCAAGCAAGTTTCTTTTTATAAGCATGTTATGGCCAGAGATTATATTAGCTAAAAAAAATTGCCTGCCATCATTCCCGCTAAAGTGATTGATTATTTTATGACTTTGTAAATGTAGTTTGCCTTGTTCTTCGAACCTTGCGGAAATACAATGTGCTAGCATTACATCCTCACCCTTGTTAATCGCTTCAAATAAAATTTCAAGTTTATTCAATTCCCAGATATCATCCTGGTCAGCAATAGAAATAAAATTTCCACTGGTATAAGTGCATGCCTTACTGAAATTAAAGTTGAATCCCTGGTTAACGTTGTTTTTGTACAATCTTATACGATCATCTTCTGGCGTCTTATTTTCCAGCCATTCAAAAGTGCCATCTGTCGAAGCATCATCTACAATAATAATTTCAAGCTTGTCATAGGTTTGTTGCTGTATGGAAGTAAGTTGATCTTCAATAAACCGGATGCCGTTATAAGTGCAAAGAACAACTGAGATTAATTCTTGTGACAAAATATAAATTATAGAGTAGGCATAATGATTTGTGACTCATTCATCATCAATGGGAAACTGGTTCTTTTATATCTAGTCAAATTTTTTACCAAATTTTTTTCGGGCAGCCTACTTTTACAAAACTTAAGAATTATTATGGATATAAAGGAAAAAATAATTGCTGCCTGGCAAAATAGAGAATTACTAAAAGATAGCGAATACTCTGATGCCGTAAATAATATCATCGAAGAAGTAGATAAAGGCAGGCTCAGAACGGCGCAACCGACAGATAAGGGCTGGCTGGTGAATGAGTGGGTGAAGCAGGCCATTCTTTTATATTTCGCCATACGGCCAATGGAGACTTTTAATTTGCCGCCTTTTGAATTTTATGATAAAATGCGTCTTAAAGACAACTATAAATCGCTTGGTGTAAGAGCTGTTCCGCATGCTGTTGCAAGATACGGCGCTTACCTTGCCAGCAATGTTGTGCTTATGCAGAGCTATGTAAATATCGGCGCCTATGTAGATGAGGGCACAATGGTAGATACCTGGGCCACAGTTGGTAGTTGTGCACAAATTGGCAAGCATGTTCATCTGAGTGGCGGCGTAGGAATTGGCGGAGTGCTTGAGCCTTTGCAGGCGAGCCCGGTAATAATTGAAGACGGCTGTTTTATAGGTAGTCGCTGCATTGTTGTTGAAGGCGTAAGAGTCGAAAAAGAAGCCGTACTCGGAGCAAATGTGGTTTTAACACAGTCAACAAAAATTATAGATGTTAGTGGTAATGAGCCGAAAGAATATAAAGGTTATGTACCTGCTGGCAGCGTTGTAATCCCGGGAACTTATCCTAAAAAATTTCCCGCGGGTGAGTATAATGTTAGTTGCGCTTTAATTATTGGTAGGAGAAAAGAAAGCACTGATAAAAAGACGAGTCTGAATGAAGCTTTGAGAGATTTCAATGTTAGTGTCTGATCATTAGGATTCGATCCGTTAAATTCATTTTTCAACTGAAGTTTCAATAGTTGCGTTGATGCCTCTTTCTATAATTGCTTCACACATGGGCTTTAAAAAGTCAAAGCTGCCATTTTTTACAGCATATTTGCCTTTTGTATGTATGATCATTGCAGATTGTTCTGCCTGCTCGTTGCTGTGGTTACATACTAAGATTAATGTATCAATTACCCACTCAAAAGTGTTTACTTCGTCGTTCCAGACTATCAAATTGTAAGAGCTTTCTTCAGCAATCGCCAACTCGATATCATTTAATTCCTGTACTTCAGTTTCCATTTTCATTACGTGCAAAAATAAAACAAATGCTTTCAGTTTTTTATTTATCAATCAATAAAGTATAAATATGAATAAGGATAATGAAAGATTAGACGCATTTTTTTTGACCTTTTTAATTTAGGCATTGATTTTGGTAATACTAGAGTTATTAAAAAAAATGTATCATTTAACACCTTAACAGCGAAGGCTTTATTAAAATAGGGACCCAATTTATGTAAGTTTTTAAGCCTTTGTAATAAAATCTTTTGAACTAAAATTTAATTAAGTATGAAAAAGTTTGTAAAAATTATGATGTTGATTTTAGCGGGATCAACCTTATCAGCGGAAGTTAATGCGCAAAAGAAAAAAACTACCAAAAAAACTTCCGCAAAAACAACGGTTGTAAAATTTAAGCCTATGGAGTTTGCCACACCTGATTCAACAGTTATGTTGAAAGATGTAGCGGACACTAATGCTTATTATGCCAGTGTAAATAATTTAATTGGTAAAAGAGGCGTTATTCTCTCTTATGCTGATAGCACATTTCGTCCAAATGATCCATTACGTCGCGGAGACTTTATCGTAAGTTTTAATTCTGCATTAAATACAATAAGATCAGCTATGGATTCAGGTATGTTAGATACTACATTAGT
>JBDSRT010000147.1:0-10205 GCA_039929165.1 Ginsengibacter sp. | reverse complement strand
TTACACATTTAAAATCTACGAGACTTTCAATAAATCAGGGAAAAGTAGGGTTAACGGGCTATTGTTTTAATGCATGTTTAATTATACATTAGTCTTAATGTTTATAACTGTAGCGCATTAAGTACTTAAGTTATACATTCTCCTCGCCCACAAGTTTCAGTAGTCTATTGTCTTATTTTTTTTATCAAATAAAATACACAAAATGAAAAAGTTCACCATCGTAATCGCTCTTATTTGCATTGGGTGTTTAAGCTTTGCACAAAATGCAGACGAGGAAAATGTAAAAAGAATGATTGATGCTCAAACGGAAGCTTTAAAAACCAATAACATGGAAGCGTGGAAAACATTTTGGGTGCAGGATACAAACACTTCTAACTCTTTCATCTCTCGTGACGGGTATAATGCAATAGTAGGCTGGGACAGCCTTAAAACCTCAATTGAAACAAATTTTAAAAATCCATTGCCCGCAGGTATGCAAATCAAATCTGAGAATTATAATATTAGAACTAACGGAAATATGGCTTGGGCAGACTTTGATGTGGTAATAATTCCTGCTACAGACCAATCTTCTATTTTTCCTTACATCGGTAACATTCGAATGCACAACCTTGAGTTGCTTGTTAAAGTAAATGATAAATGGAAGATATCTACCCGTATGGTCACTTCTCCCGACACTTACAATTTAACCAATCCTGATTATAGAGTAGAAAATGATTTAAATACAGCTGGTTACAGTTTGATCAATGCTAAAAAGATTAAGGAAGCAATAGAGGTGTTCAAAATGAACACTCAATTATACCCTGGTTCATGGAATACGTTTGATAGTTTAGGTGAAGCCTATGCATTAGCAGGAAATAAAAAGTTGGCTATTGAAAATTACGAGAAGTCGATCAAAATGAACCCAAAAAGTGAGTCGGGCCCACCAGCACTTTCAAAGCTCAAACAAAAATAAAACGTCTAAAGAAAGATACTTTGTAGAAGCACTAATGGGTAATCTCCATTAGATAAAAGCCAGACTAACTATCACAAACATTTTAGTAGCCCTGTAAGCAATTACAGGGTTTTTTATATTGAAACAGCTAAAGTTTTTGCCGGAAAATTTTTGACAGCATCTCGTACAATTCCGAATGCCTTTCTTTCAATAGATCAGGTTGAGTAAAAAAATATTCAGAAACCACGGCAAAAAATTCTGCTTTATTTGTAGCGCCGTAAGGATTGATATCGCTGTTATTTTGTTGAATAGCTTCAATGTTTTGATGGATGAGATTAAGCCACGGTAGGGTATAAGCTTTATCTATCATGGATTCCGGAACTCCATCTGTTTCGCCGTCCGTTTTATCAATAAGATGCACAAACTCGTGCACAGCTGTATTGCTGTTGCCGGTTGCCGACAAAAACCCTTCTCTTAAATTATGCCTGGAGAGGATCATGATATTTTGATATGGCCCGGTGCCAACAACACCTAAAGTATTCCGGTCTTCACCTTGCTGTTGAAAATCTTCATTAAAAGAATCAGGATAAAGTAACACTTCATTCAGATTCATGTATTCCCAATTTTTAAAACCAAAGATTGGAATGATGGCGCTGGCTGCTATTAATATTTTATCTAGATGTTCAACTTCTGTGTTAACACCGGTAATGCGGGTTGATGCAATAAAATGTTGCATTCTGTTCTTAAATTCTTCCTGCTTTGTGTCATTGAGAGTGTTTAAAAATGGTACATGCTTTTTTAAAAGCAATATTTGATTATCTGAAAGAGAAGAATTGCTTTCTTTTTTAATACGAAAATTAGCCCGTAGCAGGCCTGCAACTAAGAAGATAAAAAGTATTAAACCGGCAATGATAAAAATGTACTGCATTAAACAGCGATTACTATGATAAAAAGATCATGGGATTCTTAAAAGATCAGGTTAATAGCAAAAGGTTACTTTTTTTCAGGAATCTGAATACCACTTCCGGGCTCGCTGTCTTTAACATCCGCCTGAATTTTGTTAGTTTCTGTTTCGGCCTGCTGCACACTCTTTTGCCCATGTTCCACTTCAACAGTGCGGGAGACTACCGCATAAGCATTCGGGTAAATTTCATGACCATACTCTACGGCAAAAGCTTTGGTAAATTCTGCGCCAAAATATAGTATGATAGAAGAATAGTAGATCCAAACCAGCAGTACAACAATAGAACCAGCGGTGCCATAAGAATCGCCCAGGTTACTTTTCGAGATATAAAAGGATATGGCAAATTTGCCCAGCATAAACAAGATTGCGGTAGCAATAGCACCGGCTATCACATCCCTGTATTTTACTTTGGCATCTGGTAAAACTTTAAAGATCACCGCAAACAAAGTACTGATTACCACAAAAGTGATCAACAGGTTAATGATGTAAAAAACAACTAATGTGATTTCTGGGAATTTTTGTTGCAAACGATCGGTCAACCCTTCAACCAAAGCGGTTACGCCTAAGGATACCAATAATAAAAAACCAAGGCTGGCGATTACGCCAAAAGATAATAATCTGGTTTTTACCAATTTGAACCAACCGGCTTTTGCCTTTATTTTTAACCCCCAAATAGTATTTATAGAATCCTGTATTTCGGCAAAAATTGTTGTGGCACCAATAAGTAAAGTAACACCACCCACTATAGCAGCAACATTTCCTTTGCCCTGTAAGGCTGCATTTTTAATGATTTCCTGTAATTGCAGCGCCGCATTCTGCCCTACAAACCCTCTTATCTGGCCGTAAATACTACCTTCCACAGCCTCCTTGCCAAAAAAGAAACTGCTGATAAAAACAATAAGTATCATTAGCGGCGCTAATGAAAATATAGTATAGTATGCTAATGAAGCGCTGAGTTTAGTTATCTTATGTTCCGAAAATCCGGCGAAGGAATTTTTTAAAACATGCCAAATTCCTTTTGGTGTTATCCTTTTCATAGATCCAAAATTTTAAGCCTTCCTGCAAATAAACAGCCAAGCTGGCAATTGTGGCGGCTAAACTAAATAACCAATGTAAAATGTAAAGGATTTATTATCACTTTTGCATAATACTTTCTGCATGAAAAATCTAGCCTTCCTGTTGTGCTTAGTGGTACTGTTTGGTTGTAAAAAGAAATACGACAATCCTCATATAGTAATAACCACAAAATTTGGAGAAATAGAAGCCGAGCTTTATCCTGCTAAAGCACCAAAGAGTGTAGCCGCGTTTTTAAGATTTATAAATGAAGGCCTCTATGATAAGAGCACTTTCTACAGGGTTTTAAAAGAAGGCAATCAACCCACCTCAGCCTTTAAAACTGAAATAATCCAGGGCGGGATTTGGAATACAGATAATGCAAAAGCTTTAAAGGCCACAAAAATCCCCCATGAAACAACGCAACAAACAGGCTTAACGCATAAGAACGGCACACTTTCGCTGGCCCGTACAGAGCCCGGTTCAGCTACCACAGAATTTTTTATTTGCGTTGGTGATCAGCCGGCTTATGATTATGGTCAAAATACTAACCCCGACAAGCAAGGTTATGCAGCTTTCGGCAGAGTTATTAAAGGCCTGGAAGTGTTGCAACAATTACATCGTCAGCCTGAAAATGGGGAAGACTTTTACCCGGCCATTCCAATTTTTTCCATCAAACAATTATGAGAAAGTACGCAAATACTCATCTGTAAAACTTTACTGTATTGTAATTGCTGCTACATTTGATGTCGCTATCAGCGAATTAGTTAAGAACATAGTTATCAGTTAATTTTCTTTAGTGAAAAAAAACCTTAATAAAGTAACCGGTGCCGGGTTACTTATTGCCCTTGGAATTATTTATGGCGACATCGGCACATCACCTTTATATGTGTATAATGCGATAATCAATGGCAGAACAATTTCCGACAGTCTTATCATAGGTAGTTTATCATGCATCATCTGGACGATCACTTTACAGACGACCATAAAATATGTGACGCTTATTTTAAGGGCAGATAACAAAGGTGAAGGCGGCACTTTCGCCTTGTATGCTCTCGTTCGCCGACGATATAAATGGCTGGTGGTGCCGGCAATGATAGGTGGAGCCGCACTCCTGGCGGATGGCATTATTACGCCACCGATTTCAATCACATCAGCTATTGAGGGGTTAAAGGAAATTAACGGACTGGCGAATTTAGGCACAGGCATTATAGTGATCATTGTATTGGTGATCTTAACGCTGTTCTTTTTTCTCCAGCAATTCGGCACTAAATCTATTGGTAAAATATTTGGGCCGGTTATGTTCATTTGGTTTACCATGTTGGCAGTTTTAGGGGCTTTTCATGTGATGGATGACCTTTCAATACTAAAGGCATTCAATCCTTATTATGCTATAGACCTGCTGTCAACCTATCCTGAAGGCTTTTGGTTACTTGGTGCGGTGTTTTTATGCACAACAGGTGCAGAAGCATTGTATAGCGATCTGGGCCATTGTGGTCGCGGCAACATACGCATGACATGGATCTATGTAAAAGCCTGTCTTATCTTAAACTATATTGGGCAGGGTTCTTACCTACTTGCACACCGAAACGGATTAACTATAACGGAACAGGTTAAAACAGAATTACACATTAATGCCTTTTACGATCTGATGCCGGAATGGTTTGTATTGATAGGTGTGATTATAGCCACCGTGGCAGCTATTATTGCCAGCCAGGCCATGATCTCAGGTTCTTTTACCTTAATAAGTGAAGCCATTCGTTTAAATCTTTGGCCAAAACTTAAAATAAAATATCCCTCAGAAGAACGTGGCCAGTTATTCATTCCCGGTATAAACACTATGATGTTTATAGGTTGTGTAGGCGTTGTTTTATATTTTCAAAAGTCATCACGTATGGAGGCGGCTTATGGCCTGGCGATCATTGTAACCATGCTTGCCACCACAATATTGTACGCCAACTACATGGTGATGCACCGGGTAAAACCAAGCTGGATATTTTTGTTTCTCGGCGCTTATCTTATCATTGAGGCAGCCTTTCTTATTGCGTTAATGGAGAAGTTTGTTCATGGCGGTTACATCACTTTAATGGTTGCTATCTTTATGTTCCTCGTCATGTATCTGTGGTACCGGGCACGTAAAATTAAAAACCGTTATGTAGAATTTGTGCGGCTGGAACAATACTTGCCATTGTTGCAGGAGCTTAGCAATGACTTATCTGTAGCCAAATACGCAACACATTTGGTGTATTTAACCAGCGCAAATAATCCAAAGGAAATTGAGCATAAGATCATCTATTCCATTTTAAATCGTAAGCCCAAACGGGCTGACATCTATTGGTTTGTTCATGTAGATACGCTGGATGATCCGTTTACATCAGAATATTCCGTTGATATTATTATCCCAAACGAGGTGGTGCGTGTTGAGTTTAGATTAGGCTTTAGAATTGAGCCACGTATAAACTTAATGTTCAGGAAAGTTGTGGAAGATATGGTAGCCAGGCGGGAGATAAATATTATCAGCCGGTATGAAAGTCTTCAAAAAAATAATGTGGTTGGTGATTTTGAATTTATTGTGATGGAAAAATTCTTATCGCTGCACAATGACTTGCCTTTCCTGGAACGAATGATTATGCGGCTTCACTTTTGGCTAAAAGCAAAAAGCTTAAACGAGGAAAGAGGCTTTGGACTTGAGCAGAATAATGTAACCGTTGAGCAAATTCCTTTGATCGTATCACCTGTAACAAATGTGCGGCTTAACCGTATATTTCCAGATGAAGAATAAGTGTTTTAAAGTTTAATCTTTGTCACTTATAAAGCGATAACCAATACCTGATTCGGTTACAATGTAATTAGGCCGGTTAGCATCGGTTTCTATTTTCTTCCTGAGTTGTGCAATAAAAACCCGTAAGTATTGTGATTGGTTGATGTAGCCTGGTCCCCAAACTTCACGCAAAAGATATTGATGTGTTAATACCTTTCCTTCGTTTTTTGCCAGGAGCGCCAGTAACCTGTATTCGGTAGCAGTCAGCTTAATAAACTCGTTATTCTTCTTTATAGTTCTTGCTTCAAGATCAATAACAAAATCTCCGAAAGTGATACTTGGGTTCCCTTCTTCGTTAATACCATCTCTTAAAGCTGAGCGGATGCGGGCTAATAATTCGCCGGTGCGAAAAGGCTTAACAAGGTAATCGTTCGCTCCGTTATCGAGCGCTTTAATAATTTCTTCTTCGCTATTTTTTACAGATAGAATTAGTATCGGGTTTGTAAACCACTTTCTTAATTGTTGTAAAACAGATTGCCCATCTTCATCCGGCAACCCAAGATCTAATATGATCATATCAGGCGGATGGTTCTCGGCAGTTATTAAACCATTTTTTGCATTCTCTGCCTGGTTTACTGTATATTGATTGCTTTCCAATGTAATCTCTAACAGTTTTCGGATCTGCACTTCATCATCTATAATCAATATCTCTGCCTTATTCATTTTTTATGCTTTTAACATGAGATACCTGAGATGGTATGGAAACAGTAAATTTTGCGCCACCCGTTTTTAAATTTTCTAAATGAACAGTGCCGCCAAGCGCTTCTGTAAAGCCTTTCACAATTGACAAGCCTAAACCCGTGCCACCTGCTTTAGTGTTTTTAAGCCGGTAGAATTTATTAAAGACATTATTGATTTCTTCAACCGGAAAACCTTTGCCATTGTCTTCAATGATCAGTTCAAGCAGGCCGCCATAATTATGGGCAATAATGTTTATCTCGTTATGATCTTTTGTATATTGAATGGCATTGTTTACCAGGTTGTAAACGATCTGCTCCAACATAGCCTTGTCCAGATTAAAAACGGGAATATCAGGGTTTACATTAATGACAATCTTCTGCTTAACATTATTCTCTTCAATTCTTTTCACAACGTCATAGATCACTTCAATAATATCACACCAATCTTTTTTAGGCCGCAGAAACCCGGACTCAAGCCGGGACATGCTTAATAAATTTTCAACCTGTTGGTTAAGCCTGAACGTGGCTTTACTTATTTCAGACACCAGGTCTTCCTTATTTTCCGCTGTAAGATTATGGTTGTTGGATTGAAGATTATCTGTTGCGCCAATGATTGTAGCGATCGGAGTTCTGAGCTCATGTGAAAGTGTATTTATTAAGGTATCGTACAGCTTTATAGTATTGGCTTTCTCTTCTTTAGCTCTTGCAATTTTTTCTATCTGCCTTATCTTATAAGTGAGTGCTGCATTAATAAGTGCAATAACAAAATACATTAATAACAAAATGGAATCTTCAGTAGAACCAACCTGTAACGTAAAGTTTGGCGGAATAAAGAAATAGTCCCAAATGATGGCACTTAAAATAGCGGCAACAAAAACAGGTATGATATCAAAGATTGCGGCGGCAACTGAAACCGTCAACAACAGAATAAAGGCTACTATTTTATAGTCTAAATAGTTTTTGATAGAAAAGCATAAAGCCGAAATGAGGATGACCATGCTAATGCTGATCAACAACTGGATGGACTTACTTATCTTATTAATGAATAGCTCCATGTTAGGCTACAAAAATAGACTGGTATTTATATGGGCTTAATAAAATAACCGGCGATCTGTATAAGGATTTTGTAAAGATTTAGGTTAAGTGTTCAGTCTACATAAATTCAGGTTGAAATTTGTCAAACTTTTTTGGCTGTAAATTTTTAGAGTATGCTAATAAAAGTTTAAACATCTATTGTGCAAAAAGATCTTAATAAAGTAACCGGTGCAGGTTTACTTATTGCCTTGGGAATTATTTACGGGGATATAGGCACCTCACCACTTTACGTAATTAAAGCCATTATTTCAGACAAAGTTGTATCTACTGAACTTATATTAGGAGGTTTATCCTGTATAATATGGACGCTAACACTACAAACAACAATAAAATATGTAGTGCTAACCTTAAAGGCAGATAACAGGGGTGAGGGAGGAATTTTTTCATTGTATACTTTAGTTCGCCGTCAAAAAAAATGGCTTGTATTTCCGGCAATGTTAGGCGGCGCTGCTTTACTTGCAGATGGTATGATAACACCAACCATTTCGGTTACTTCTGCTATTGAGGGATTAAAGCAAATGCCTTTATTAAGTAATATACACCAGGGCACAGTATTGTACATTGTTATCGGGATTTTATCAGCACTTTTCTTTGCACAGCAATTTGGCACAGCATCTATAGGAAAAGCATTTGGACCTATTATGATCGTTTGGTTTAGTATGTTGACGGTGACGGGCCTTAAACATATTATTGTTGATCCTTTTATTCTTAAAGCATTCAATCCTTACTATGCCATAAAATTATTAAGTGTTTATCCAAGTGGCTTCTGGATATTAGGTGCCGTATTTCTGGCTACTACTGGCGCTGAAGCTTTGTACAGCGATTTAGGACATTGTGGAAGGGGAAACATTCGGGTCTCCTGGATGTTCGTAAAAACAGCATTGATTACAAACTACCTTGGCCAGGGTGCATGGATGCTTACTAATCATTCGGGTAAGATTTTTACAAAAGATATAATCGATGCAGGCTTTAATCCTTTTTATGGTGTGATGCCGCATTGGTTTGTGATTATAGGGATAGTTGTTGCCACAGCTGCGGCCATTATAGCAAGCCAGGCATTAATAAGCGGTTCATTCACCCTTATAAGCGAAAGCATGCGCCTGAACCTGTGGCCCAAAATGAAGATCAACTATCCTACGGAGGCAAGAGGACAGCTATATGTACCGGGTATTAATACCATTTTGTTTATAGGGTGTATTAGTATCACTCTTTATTTCAGAACCTCCTCCAATATGGAAGCGGCTTATGGCCTGGCCATAACACTTACTATGCTGGCTACATCAATATTATTTTCCAATTATCTTATATCAAGAAGAGTGCAAAAACCTTTAATTTTTTTCTACCTCTGTGTTTACCTTACTATCGAGTTGAGTTTTTTAGTAGCTAATCTTGATAAATTTCCACACGGAGGTTTCGTAACATTAATTATAGGAGGTGGATTATTTACAATAATGTATATATGGTATCGTGCCAGAAAGATAAAGAACAGGTATGTGGAGTTTGTACGTCTGGAAAATTATTTGCCCTTGTTGCAGGAACTTAGCAACGACAATTCTATTCCAAAATTTGCAACGCATTTAGTGTATTTAACCAGTGCAAACAATCCAAAGGAGATAGAGCATAAAATCATTTACTCAATATTAAATCGTAAGCCCAAACGGGCAGACATCTACTGGTTTGTACACGTTGATACGCAGGATAATCCATACACGCATGAATATAGTGTGGAAACTATTATACCTAATGAAGTGATACGTGTTGAATTTAAAATGGGCTTTAGAATTGCGCCACGCATAAACACCATGTTTAGAAATGTTGTGGAAGATATGGTAGCTAATAAAGAAATAAATGTTATAAGCCGTTATGAAAGTCTGCAACGAAATAATGTTGTCGGCGATTTTCAATTTATCGTAATGGAAAAGTTTTTATCGCAGGATAATGAATTGCCCTTCTTTGAGAAGCTCATCATGCGTTTACATTTTTGGTTGAAAGATAAAAGCCTGAGTGAAGAAAGAGGTTTTGGCCTCGAGCAAACCAATGTTACAGTAGAAAAATTCCCCTTGATAGTAGCGCCTGTCGTAAATAGAAAACCCTTGCGCATTTACCCGGAAGATATTGATGAATAAAACTTGAACTTGTAATCAGATTGTAAGAACAACTTTAAACGCAACAAAATAATAATTGTTGGCGGCACCAATTGGTTCAAGATCGAAATAAAAACTATCTGTAAAATTTTTGTAAGCCATAAATTCATGTGTGGGCACCACAAACTCATCAAAGAAGATTATATCGCCATTTTTTAAACAAGGTGCAAGTGTACATAGAGTAAACAAGGTTGATGAGTATAAATCTGCATCAAGCATTAAGACAAGCTTTTTATCGGCATTAAACGTTTTGATAAATTTTGGTAAGGTTTGCTGAAATAAGCCCTGGAAAAATTCACCTCTTGTGTCATCAATCTCGGGCACAGCGTTGTTACTGTTAAAGGTGCCTTTTTTATATGGCCCAAAATCTTCAGGTAAACCGGTGAAGGTATCGAAGCCATAAAATTTTGAAGCCGGATCCGTATTTTTTTTAAGCCACCATTTAAAAGAATAACCATCGGCGACGCCGAATTCCAGGTAATTGATTGCAGTGTGTAAATACTCTTTCTCAAAAATG
>JBDSRT010000146.1:0-10278 GCA_039929165.1 Ginsengibacter sp. | reverse complement strand
CCTGTTCAGTTTATTAAACTTGCTTTCGTTGTGTTTATTGTCAAATGCACAACGAAAAAAAGTTGATACCTTATCATCTTTAGTTCCTGCTCTTAATTCTGCCCTGTTTAATTCGATAAATTTCAGAAGTGTTGGCCCAGCTTTAACGTCTGGACGAATCGTGGATTTTGCTGTAAATCCGAAGAATAAATATGAGTATTTTATTGCAACAGCGAGCGGAGGCGTTTGGAAAACAAATAATGCCGGCATAAGTTTTCAACCCCTCTTTGACAACGAAGCCTCATTTTCAATTGGCTGCGTTGTGTTAGATCCAAAAAATCCCAATATAGTTTGGGTAGGCACCGGCGAAAACAATAACCAGCGATCAGTGGGATATGGAAATGGTATTTACAAAAGTGAAGATGGTGGAAAAAGCTGGAAAAATATGGGGTTAAAAAATTCTGAACACATTGGAGAAATTAGTATTGATCACGACAATTCACAAGTAGTCTATGTTGCTGCTTATGGACCTCTTTGGAAAAGCGGCGGCGAACGTGGCGTTTACAAAACTGTAGACGGTGGATTAAACTGGAAGCAAATCCTGAATATAAGCGACAATACTGGTTTTAATGAAGTAAAAATTGAGCCTGGCAACAGCAGTGTTTTGTACGCAGCAGCACATCAGCGCCAGAGAAAAGTGTTTACGTATATTGGCGGCGGACCTGAAAGCGCTTTGTATAAAAGTACAGACGCCGGTGCAACCTGGAAAAAAATTATGAATGGGCTGCCTTCTCAAACTGATGTTGGCAGAATATCTATTGCAATCAGCCCGGTTGATTCTTCAACGTTATATACTATTGTGGAAGCTGGCGAAGGTAAAGGCGGCATTTTTATGTCAAAGGACAAAGGTGCAAGCTGGCAAAAGCGAAACAGCTTTTTTACTGCCGGCAATTATTACCAGGAAATATTTTGCGATCCAAAAAATATTGACAAGATCTTTATCATGGATTCGTATATAAAGTATAGTGTTGATGGCGGCAAAACGCTTACAAATCTTCCGGAGAAAAATAAACATGTAGATAATCATGCCATTTGGGTTGATCCTGATAATACAACACACCTGTTAGTCGGCTGTGACGGGGGCATCTATGAAACTTTTGACAATGCCGAAAACTGGAATTACAAACAGAATCTGCCAATTACACAGTTTTACAAAGTTGCCCTGGACAATGCATTTCCTTTTTATAATATTTATGGCGGCACACAGGATAATTTCAGTCTAGGTGGTCCGAGCCGTACACTAAGCGCAAATGGCATAACAAACAATGATTGGTTTATTACACAAGGAGGGGATGGTTTTGAAACGCAGGTTGATTATACAAATCCAAATATTATTTACGCCCAGTCTCAATATGGCGGACTATCTAAATTTAATAAATTGACTGGTGAGGGTTTAGATATTCGCCCGGTTGAAGGCGAAAAAGATAAGCCGTACCGCTGGAACTGGGATGCGCCTTTACTAATCTCTAAACATAATCATAACCGCTTATACTTTGCCTCTAACAAAGTTTTTAAAACTGATGACCAGGGAAACACCTGGGATACAATAAGCGGTGATCTTTCCCGGGGTCTTGATAGAAATTCATTAAAAGTAATGGACAAAGTCTGGAGCATTGATGCTATTGCAAAAAACTCATCAACAGACGTTTTCGGACAGGTGACTACACTCGCGGAATCTCCGCTTGATGAAAATATATTATTTGCCGGGACAGATGATGGTCTTATCTATTCAACAACAAACGGTGGCAAGCGTTGGGAAAAATATGATGATATAAAAGGATTGCCTGCGCAAACTTATGTTAATCAGGTAGTAGCATCGGCGCATAATAAAAGTATAGCTTACGCAGCCATTAATCATCACCGGTACGGCGATTTTAAACCGTATTTAATTAAGACAGTTGATGGTGGCAAAACCTGGACTTCTATTGCAGGTAATTTGCCCGAGAGAGGAACAGTTTATTGTATTGCAGAAGATTTTAAAGACCCTGATTCATTATTTGCAGGAACAGAATTCGGAGTGTTTGTTGCGATCGACGGTGGTAAAAACTGGATTCAACTTAAGGGCGGTTTGCCAACGATTTCTGTAAAAGACATGGAAATACAACAACGGGAAGAAGACTTAGTGCTGGCCACCTTCGGACGTGGGTTTTATATTCTGGAAGATTATGGTTTTTTGAGAGATATAAACCCAGAATTGATCAAAAAAGCTGCAGTAATATTTCCTGTAAAACCGACCTGGGAATACTTACAAACCTCTGCCCTTGGCGGCTCTGACAAAGGTTTTCAGGGTGAAAGTTTTTTTACTTCTCCAAATCCAAAACCAGGCGCTGTTTTTACATATTTCCTTAAAGAAAATATTAAATCGCTTAGAGAACTCAGGCAGGAAAGAGAAGCCGAAAGAACAAAAAAAGGCTTGCCAGCTTTTTATCCTTCGCTTGACTCATTAAGACTGGAAGAAAATCAGCAAAACGCTTATTTGCTCTTTACAATCAAAGATGAGGAAGGCAATGTGATCAGGCGATTGCAGGCATCTGCAAAAAATGGCCTTAATCGTTTATCATGGGATTTTAGAACAGACGGAAAATTGCCGGTGAATGTTAATGCAGGATATAATGCCGGTGATCAAGGCATTTTTGTACCACCCGGGAACTATACTGTTAGTCTTTCCAAATATGAAGATGGCACTTTTATACAGCTTGTTTCACCTGTAAAATTTATAGTGAAATCTTTAGTGTTAGATTCTTTATCCGTAGCCGACAAAGTAAAATTATTTGCCTTTGGTAAAAAAGCACTTGAGCTTCGCAGAGCCGCTACAGCGGTAAGCGCTATAAAACAGGAACAGGAAAATAAACTAAAAGCTATTGGGATGGCTATACTGCAAACACCAAATCTTGACCAATCGCTTACTAAAAAAGTCTTAGATCTTAGGAATGAATTAAGTAACATTAATACAATCATTAATGGGGATACTGTTCTCCAAAAAAGAGAATTTGAAACTCCAACGTCAATACAATCAAGAATTGGAACAATAACAGAAAGCCTTATTTCAACCACTTCAATGCCAACCAGTACATCCTTAAATTCTTACAAGATAGCAAGCCAACAATTTCAAAGTGTGCTTACCCAAATAAAACAGATTCAAACTGAAATAAGTAAAATAGAAAATGTTCTTGAAGAAAATAAAGCACCATATACCCCTGGCCGGATGCCGGATTGGAAACCTGAATAAACAAAAAGAGGCTGACTCATGAGTAGAATGAAGGCTCTGAGAATCGCATAAACGAAAACTGATTCCATAGGTATCCTAATAAAAAGAGGCTGTCTCACCCTTTTGAGACAGCCTCTTTTTTATGAAACGTCACCCAATATTAAGCGACTGTAAAGCTCACTGCTTTATCTCCCCAAAGCATCCAAACTTTACCATCTGCAACTTTGTAAGTAAGCTTTTCAGTAAATGATGGCGCCTTATCAGCTTTCACATTAACTCTTAAAGCGTCAGTATTTTCTTTGTAATCATAAGCACCCCATTGATTCCAGGTCTTATTAAAAATCAGCGTCCATTCTGCACCATTATCTATTGTAAAGAATGCATATTTACCTGCAGGTAAGTTTTTCCCTTCAATAGTAACATCCTTATCAAATTCAATAACTGTTGCCTCGTTTGCACCCGCTCTCCAAACCTTGCCTGGCATTGGTTCCAAATCTTTACCGATAGACCTACCTTTTATAGATGGGCTGCTATAATCTATGGTTAAATTGGCACCACTAGCCAATTTTTCTTTTACAGTTTGTGGTGGGCTAGGTCTTTTTGATTTGTCTTCCTGGGCAAAAGATGTAAGCCCAGAAGCCAACAATAAAATGTTCAATACTAAAGCAAACTTTTTCATAACTCAAAATTTTAATGAAGATTTAGGCGGTAAAACTACTTTATTTGATAACATACATTAGAATCTCAAATGTTAAATACAAAAAAATACTGATTAATTACGAAAAGTCCGTAGATTTACGAAAAATTCGTAGATATGGATAAATTAAGCCAGCAGGAAGAAGAAGCCATGATTGCTTTATGGAAATGTGCCAGAGGAAATATCAAAGCTATTATGGAGCATGTAGCAGGAGAACCAATGCCCTATACCACATTTGCCTCTACGCTTAAAAATTTACAAAAGAAAGCTTACATAGGTTACAATCAGGTAGGGAATGTTTATGAATATTTTCCGCTTGTTAAAGAAGAAGATTACAAGAAGATTTTTATGAAGGGCGTGGTAAAAAATTATTTCGAAAATTCTTATAAAGAACTGGTGAGCTTTTTTGCAGAAGAAAAAAAGATAAGCGCTGAGGAATTAAAAGACATTATCAACATGATTGAAAAGAAAAAATAATCGCTGATGACATTGCTGCTCACATACATTTTACAGGCTTCAATAGCCGGTGCATTTTGTTACCTCCTTTATTATTTCTTTTTAAGAATGACAACCTTCTTTAAATGGAACAGGACATTTTTTCTTATTGCGATTGCCCTATCAGTTTCTTTACCTCTATTAAATTTTGCTTCGGAAAGCTTACCGGAGCAACCTGTTAAAGCAGTAGAGCAATATATCCCGAATCTAAGTTTTCAAAGCGAGGCTGATAGTGATACGAATTGGAAATTTTTAATTGCAAATCTTTTTTATGCCGGGATAATAATAATGTCTGTCAGATTTATTCTCCAGTTATTTTCAATTCTAAATCTTGGTAAGAAATCTGAAAAACATAAGTTGAATGACGTGGTGATTGTAAACACTTCAAAAAATATTAGCCCATTTTCTTTTTTCAATCACATTTATGTAAATAGCAAGCAACACAGCGCTGCAGATTTTGAACAAATACTTCGGCATGAAGTTGTGCATGCTAAAGAGGGACATTCCTTTGACATATTGCTTGCGGAGATTTACAATATTGTGTTTTGGTTCAATCCGTTTGCCTGGTTGATCAAAAATAGTCTCAAGCAAAATCTCGAATTTATTACAGATACAAAAGTTCTTAAAAGTGGTGTTGATGCAAAGCTGTATCAATACTGTTTACTAAAAGTTTCCGGGATACACACAAATATGGCGGCCGCCAATCATTTCAATTTTATTAAACTTAAAAACAGAATTATTATGATGAATAAAAAGCGATCGTCGCAGCTAAATATTTTTAAATATTTATTGCTGCTTCCATTGATAACATTTTTATTAATGTCGTTTAACAGAACAGCGTCAAAACCAGGTTTTCACACTCATATTGTAAAAAACGACAGGACACCGGGTGCAGCACTTAATGATAATGAATGGGCTTATGCTGCAAGTGGCGGTATAAAAACTGATACTGTTCCTGAAGCAATGCCGTCACCACCGTCTCCGCCAAATGTTGCGGACGTGTTGGAGTATATCCCTAAGAATAAAGCTAATAAAGGCGTAAAGATTGTTACCGATTTAGAAAGCGGTAAAACAGTGGTTATTACAAAAGCAGGTGTAAAAGAAGAGTATAATTTATCTGATGAGAAAGAGCGTAACAGGTTCGAGACGAAATATGGTGAACTTCCGCCACCACCACCGCCGACTTTGCCAGCGCCGCCACCACCACCACCGACTATGCCTGTTGAAGTACCTGCCGCTATTAATTTAAATGCGCCGGCAGATGCTCAGCCATTAATAATTGTTGATGGAAAGGAAGTTGTATCAATTAAAGAAGTTGATGAAAAAACTATAAAGGCCGTAAATATCTTAAAAGATGAAGAAGCCTTAAAAAGTTATGGGGAAAAAGGTAAAAATGGCGTTGTAATCGTAAGTACAAAAGTAACTCCTGAACACGACGGCGTTAGGTCGGTAAAGAGTGTAAACGTTGTATCGCCTGCCGCTAATGTTAAGCCTGTCATAGCAGAAACTAATGGAAACGTAGTGGCAGAAACCGGCGAGGATAAACTGTTAAACAGCAAAGGCACAGAAGATGCGATGTTCTTTATTAATGGTAAGGAAACTTCAAGAAGCGAGGCGCTCAAGATCAGGGCCGAATCTATCTATAAAATTAATATAGTAACAGATGCAGCCAACCTTAAAAAATATGGTAAAAAGGGAAAACATGGCGTGATAGAAATTACAACCAAATAAAAAATAATAGCCGTCGTAACAAACGGCTATTATTTTTATATCCGCTTTTATCATCATTTGAGCCTTGTGTTAATGGTATTTTCGGTACGTTAACTTAACAATATAACATCGTTTAAGTGCTTGCCAACCCGCTGAAATAGCCTACCTTCGCGGCCTGAAAAATAATTATGGACATTAGGAATATCGCCATCATTGCTCACGTTGACCATGGCAAAACCACGTTAGTAGACAAAATTTTACACAGCACTAATATATTCAGGGATAATCAGGAAACTGGCGAACTGATAATGGACAGTAACGATCTTGAAAGAGAAAGAGGTATTACCATTTTTAGCAAGAATATTTCTGTAATGTATAAAGGCGTTAAGATCAATGTTATTGATACACCTGGTCACGCCGATTTTGGTGGGGAAGTAGAAAGGGTTTTAAAAATGGCTGATGGTGTTGTGTTACTGGTTGATGCCTTTGAAGGGCCAATGCCACAAACACGTTTTGTGTTACAGAAAGCTTTGCAATTAAACCTTCACCCCATTGTTGTTATTAATAAGGTTGATAAACCTAACTGTCGTCCGGATGAAGTTCATGATGCAGTCTTTGAATTATTTTTCAATTTAGATGCTACTGAAGAACAACTTGATTTTCCGACCATTTATGGCTCCAGCAAAAATGGCTGGATGAATACATCACTTACGCCAACAGATAATATTTTCCCGCTTTTAGATACCGTTCTTGAAAAAGTACCTGCGCCAAAAGTAACAGAAGGCAACCTTCAATTACAAATCACTTCACTGGATTATTCATCATTTTTAGGTAGAATAGCTGTAGGCAGAATTGCAAGAGGTATTATAAAAGACAACCAACCCATCTCGTTAATGAAACTTGATGGCAGCATTCAGAAAAGCCGGGTTAAAGAGCTTTATATTTTTGAAGGCCTCGGCAAAAAGAAAGTGTCTGAGGTTCTGGCGGGGGATATTTGCGCTGTTGTGGGTATAGATGGATTTAATATTGGTGAGACCATCGCCGATTTTGATACACCGGAAGCTTTGCCTGTCACCAGTGTTGATGAGCCGACTATGAACATGCAGTTTAGTATTAATAATTCACCATTTTTTGGTAAAGACGGCAAGTTTGTAACATCACGTCATTTAAAAGACAGGCTCGAAAAAGAACTTGAAAAGAATCTTGCCATGAGAGTTGGAGAAACAGACAGTGCGGATAGTTTTATGGTTTTCGGCAGAGGTATTTTGCATTTAAGTATTTTAGTTGAAACAATGCGTCGTGAAGGTTTTGAAATTACCATTGGTCAGCCGCAGGTTATTACGAAAGAGATTAATGGAAAAAAATCTGAGCCATATGAAAATCTTGTTGTTGACGTGCCTGCCGAATTTAGCGGTAAGGTGATTGATCTGGTTACGCAACGCAAAGGTGAGATGACCATAATGGAAACCAAAGGTGAAATGCAACACTTGGAGTTTGAAATCCCATCTCGTGGATTAATTGGCCTGCGCAGCACAATGCTTACAAGCACTGCAGGTGAAGCTGTTATGGCACATCGCTTTTTGGAATACAAACCATGGAAAGGCAATATTCCTGGAAGAAATAACGGGGTGCTTATTTCAAAAAATACTGAGAGAACTACAGGTTATTCAATTGATAAATTACAGGACAGAGGACGATTTTTTGTTGACCCGGGAGATGAAGTATATGCAGGCCAGATTATTGCAGAGCACATCAAACCAGGAGATCTAGTAGTTAATGCTACTGAACCAAAAAAGCTTACTAACCACCGTGCAAGCGGAAGTGATGATGCGTCAAGAGCAGCGCCAAAAATTTTGATGACTTTGGAGGAATGTATGGAATATATTCAACAGGACGAATGCATTGAAGTAACGCCGAAACATATCAGAATGCGGAAAGTAATTTTGGATGAACAGGAACGTTCAAAGGTTCAGAAAATGTATAAGGCAGAAGTGGCCTAACTTAACAACCGCCAATTCTCTTAACTTTATGTAACAGAATGAAGAAAATTGTTTTTATACTATTACTTACCGTCTTTTTATTATTCCAGGGTAGTATAGGCTTTGGTCAATGTTCATTGTGCGCTAAAACTGCGCAGCAACTTGGCGATAAACCTGCAAGAGGCTTTAATTCGGGAATTATCTATTTACTGCTTACACCTTTTGCTATTATGGGTTACGTTGGTTATCGTTGGTTTAAAACAAACCGCGATACTTAAATTCCCCCAAACTTTTTAACACGTTAAGTGACTTTTAGATATCTAATCATGAAAAATTTTATATTTTCAATTTGTTTGCTGGCTTTTGTGTCAACGGTAAATGTCCAGGTAACAGCGCAAGGGAAAACAAAAATGTCAGATACTTCTTCAGCAACTTTTTTAAGACACGTTGTCTTATTTAAATTTAAAGATGGTACCACACCTGCACAGGTTAAAGAAGTTGCAGACGCCTTCTCAGTATTACCATCTAAAATAAATACAATTACAGGCTATGAGTGGGGAACTAATGTGAGCCCGGAGAATTTAGCGCAAGGTTTTACACACTGTTTTCTTGTAACTTTTAAAGATGCCGCGGGCCGCGATTTTTATCTTCCTCATCCTGCGCATAAAGCTTTTGGTAAAGTGTTATCGCCATATCTGGATAAGGTTCTTGTCTTTGATTTTATAAATGAGCCTGCACATTAAGCCACATTGTCTTAGTAGTACATTTTTATAAACCGGTATAAATTAGAAGATTGATCTTCCCGCAGCTTTTGCTCAAGCTCAGTAATATCTACATCTTTCATTCTTTTGTTACTGATAAGTCTGTAAGCTTTTTCCGCTAAAAATTTAGTACCGTCAGTAGCGCTTAGGTTAGATAGCTTAGATTTTATAGCCTCACGCAAATCATCAATGCCTTCTTTTTGTATAGCAATGGTTTTTACAATAGTAAGATATTCTTTCTTATGATGAAGAGATGGAGATAGCTGAAGATTTAGATTTTTCACAAACCCATCAGCACCAGGTCTATCACTTTTGTTCACCACGAAAATATCGCCTACTTCCATGACGCCTGCTTTCATGGTTTGTACTTCATCGCCCGATTCAGGGACAAGAACAACAATCGTTACATCTGCCAGAGCGGCTATATCTATTTCACTTTGACCAACACCTACAGTTTCAATGATGATTAAATTATAACCAGCCGCTTTTAAAACATCAGTTAATTCAATGGTTTTAGCGCTCAGTCCACCTAAGGCGCCTCTTGTAGCAACAGATCTTATAAACACATTTTGGTTTGAAAACCATTTGCTCATTCTAATCCTGTCACCTAATAATGCCCCTTTGTTAAACGGCGAAGATGGATCAATGCAAAGCACTGCAATCTTTGCAAAGTCCGGCAAAAATGCTTCTATCAACGCATCTGTGAGCGAACTTTTGCCTGCTCCCGGTGCACCTGTTATGCCAATTGTTTTGCAGACATCATTTAAAGGCAAGTTTTCAAGTAAAGCCTCATAACCTTCCGCCTCGTTTTCTACGAAGCTCATGCATCTGGCAACTGATTTAAAATCACCTGCTATAACATGCTCTAATAAAGGCTGCCACATCCTGTAAAATTCAAAGGTTCAATTTCAACTGCCAAAAATTATTCACGCTAATTACAATGGTTTCATAATAATGTTCATCTGTTTTGCCACCCAAGCCGCAAGTGATAATTTTGATTATTAAACTCTGGAATTCATGACGAACTTCATTCCTATATTTCCACTTGGCATTGTAGTGTTCCCGGGCGAAGATTTGAACCTGCATATTTTTGAACCACGTTATAAGCAACTCATTAATGAATGCCATAAAGCCGCTAAACCGTTTGGTATTCCATGCGTAATTAATAACGAAGTAAATGAGCTTGGCACACTTGTAGAAATTTCGGAGATTACAAAGACCTATGATAATGGCGAGTTAGATATTAAAACAAAAGGCATTACTGTATTTAGAATACTTGAGGAGATAAAAGAATTACCCGAAAAATTATACAGTGGTGCCATTGTCAGTTATCCGCCTAATACCGATAAAGGCAGCCGGACGCTTATGCAAAAAGTTATAAACGGTGTA
>JBDSRT010000145.1:0-3316 GCA_039929165.1 Ginsengibacter sp. | reverse complement strand
TACTACACGCTCTCTCCGGATGCGGCATCATACCTATTACGTTTCTTTCGGCATTACAGATGCCTGCAATATTGAGAACTGCGCCATTCGGATTTACCTCTGAAGAATTTATATCGCCTAATTCGTTACAGTATCTATAAATCACTTGTTTGTTATTAAGGAGATTGTTCAAAGTTTTCTCATCAGCATAATACCTGCCTTCGCCGTGGGCTACGGGTATTTTGTATACAGCCTTTGACAAGTCATTCTCGTTAGTGATAAAAATATTTTTACATACAAACTGCATATGCGCATTTCTAAGTAACACACCGGGTAATAAACCGCTTTCGCAAAGTATTTGAAAACCATTACAAATGCCTAACACTTTACCGCCATCATTTGCAAAGTTTATTACACTTTGCATCATTGGGCTAAACCTGGCAATGGCACCACAACGCAGATAGTCACCATAGCTAAATCCTCCCGGCAACACGATACAATCTTCTGTTGAAAACGAAGAAATGTCTTCATCCTTATGCCAGAGCGGTACTACTTCCTGCTTCAATTCATTTTGAAGCGCATTTATAATATCCTGGTCACAATTTGAACCCGGAAAAACCACAACCCCAAATTTCATTAGGTTTATTTTTAACTGTAAATGTAAATGATACTTCTTACTTATATAAAATGCTCACCGTAACAACGATTGACACCATAAGCCAATGCAGTAATAAACCGATCCATCTTTTAGTGGTATAAAAAAAGGCGCAGCCTGTAAATGCCGCAATTGGCACGGCTGTCATTATCCAGTATTCAAAATTACTGTTGTTGTTTATGAAGGGTATTACAAAGGCTACAGGTAAATAGAAAAGCAATAACGACCAATTTTTTCTTACCTGAACAATTTGTTTCATCATGTTTAAGCGCAATAAAGTAGCACCATATATAAATGAAAACAGCGTAACAGCAATAGCGGCGGACTTTACATAATTTAAAGTGAAATGTGGTAACTGGAATTTTTGAAAATGGAATTTATAAAAAGAGGAATCGCCACTAAGATATGACCAGGCAAAGAGTAAGTAAAACGGCATTAAAATACCAAGTAACGTCATTATCCATTCCGACAATTTAAAGGGCCGTAAAAAGATGAGTGCCACCATTACTATGAATGCAAAAGCTATTACCGGGAAATATAAAAAAGTGGCAACGCCGATTAACATGCCAATGTTAAACAAGGTAGCTTTAGGTGATAAATCGTTATGTAACGACATCATTTTTGATAACGTAAATATCAATATTGAATTAATGATTAAAGGTGTTGAAAGTATATTCCACTCTACAAATAACGAGGTGATCAGTAAATAACTCATGCCCGGTAAATAGTTAGTGCGTGGCATCATTCGCTGGTTATTGATGATGCGATTTAGCGAAACTGCCTGGAAGTAAAGCAATATATAAGAGATCAACACGTAGATGAGCGTACTACCTGACGCCAGTACCTGAAGCTGTGCGACAACTGTTTTATAAAGAGGGCCGTCGCCGGCATTTATTAGCGGCTCGGGGTGAAGAGAAAATATGGCAATCTTTAAAAAGAAGCCATACAAAAACAACAGGAAACTATTTATGGGATTATTTGCTCTGAAAACGCCTACCACCAAATATATTTTGAATCGTACTTTTCAAAAGTATATAATTCAATATTGTTATAAGAATATCTACAATGACTGAGGGAGTTGTAGGCTAATAATCTATTTTAGCAAAGCAAATGTAATTTCGCATAGTACATGGTACAATGATTTGTTTGCCGCTTACCTGCTTGGCAAATTTTGGCATAAACTCATACCCTTTATCAAGACTTTTTAATGTTGGATTTCTTTTTAAACGACCATCCCAGGTAATACTTTGGTCTGCGATAAGTTGATTTCTTCTTTCAAGCTCGTTAAATAAAAAATGTAATTCATCGCCGGTGTTCATAATTTGGTAACTCAAAAAGTTATCTGTCTCATCATCAAACTGGCTTTTATGCAAGATATTAGCCCATTGTAGTTTACCGTTTTTACTGATATCCATTACAACAATGTTATCATAGTAATATCTTGTCTGGCTATTGTTGCCATACCAACCTCTTGGCCTGTACCAATAACCGGCAGGCGAATAATTATAATAATTAAAAGATGATAGGGAAGAATAATTATTTAAGAAATCATACCTGTTCCACGGCGTAGATCTCGATTGTGTATAATAATCTTCTCCGGTCAACAAGAAGCCGCCATCTTTTTTTAGTATAATGTTCTTAATGAAGAAATCATTGAAAGCTATACGAACTGTGCCATTAGCCTTTGCCTGCCTTCTAAGTGTATCATTAAACTTGATAGTATTTTGTACGATGAGAGAATCCATTTGCCTATCCCAAATCCCAATAAATAATCCCTCGATATTGCCACGCTTTTGAGAGTAATAAAATGAATTAAGAATAAGACGTTTATTAATATTATCAACTTTGAGTTTTACTTCATCCAGGTAAAGATTATTTAGATTAACTGATGTGGTAAAAAAAGTATCGGACGTTGGCGGCTTTGTAACAATAAGCACTTTAGATAGCAGATCTCTTGCACTGGCTTTTTCACTTTTGGCAAAAACAAAATTGCCATCGTTGTCTACAAAAAAATCATTGTATACGTCCCGCCTTTCTTCGTAAGGCACTACCCAACGTGATTTTTGCTGCAGCTCAAGCGACGTATTAAACAGCAAAGTGGTGAAATTGAATTTTTCATTTTTCTTCTGAATCTTATAGATAACTATTTGCTTTCTATCCTCACTAAAAATAGTGTTGTAAATTTTGTTATCTGCAAAAACACTTAAAGATGTTGTATCCAATTCAATTGGCTCACCTATTTTTTTCGCATTACCATCAATTTTTGCTGCCATGCAATACACCACATTTCTTTTTTGAAACTGGTAGATAATGTAACTAAAATCCTGGTAAGCAACGAAGTCTACATTAAACGTTCTGTCTGGTATGAAATCAAGCTTAACCCGCTCTTTTAATTTCATCTCATTATCATAAACACTTATGTCATTATTAGTGCGGATGTTTTTATAAACGAGATAATTGCCACTTACCTTTCCGACAACTTCAAATAACATTGAACGGGTATCTTCCCTTTCAGGTTGTGAGTAAGTTATCTTCTGGGAGAAAAGGGATGAGCTGAATACAACTGTAGCAACAAGTAAAAAGATGAATTTCATATAAGTAAACTAGAGATAATAAATTTACACTATTCAAGCAAGATGAAGAGCAAAGTTATGCGGTATGCTTGCTAACATTTTTATAATA
>JBDSRT010000144.1:0-11657 GCA_039929165.1 Ginsengibacter sp. | reverse complement strand
ATGGGGGTGAATTTCTATTCGGCCCCTTTTTTATTTTGGACTATATGGGGGTTACATTAGAAGGGTGGTTTATCAAAGACCGTTGTCTTCAATCCTCGCTAATATATTTATAAGAAAGATTTCTTTTTCAAAAAACTAAATAAGATAGCAACGGTTCAATGTTGCGTGATCTTAATAAAACAAATAAATGGACTAACTGGCTTTGGATGGATATGGAAATAAAAAAAAAGAAGTTGACTGATACTGGATTTTGGTATTTTCTGGAACCTGGATTAGGCTAGCTTTTTAGAGGATCTTTGGATATAGATTAATGCTTAACGCATCAATCAACTTCTATAACAAAAATAGACTAATTAGTATCCATTACAAGCGCACTATTACCCTTTATATGAGGTATGGATTATACAGGTTAAAAGCGAATATAGACGGACTTCTACGACGTATAAATGCTATAGCTAATCTTTGATATAAATTAGTATATCAAAGCTTTGTCCCCTTTATGAGCAACGTGTTGTATGCATTTCCCTTGTATTAAAGAGTAAGCAATCTATTTTTTCGAATGTTTATAAGCATCTTATCCAGAGGCACACCTACTATAGGCGGTCTTACTTAAAGACGAACATTAAATAAATACTTGACCTGAAGCGCCGTTATCAAAACATTGAAACGTCTATCTTTGGCGGCACCAAATCATTTATAAAATATTTTACAATGAAAATTACTGTTGTTGGAGCCGGCGCCGTTGGAGCAACTACCGCTGACAATATTGCCCGTAAAGAACTTTGCGAAGAACTGGTTTTACTGGATATTAAGGAAGGACTTTCAGAAGGCAAGGCTATTGACATGATGCAAACCTCTACCCTTTTAGGTTTCGATACAAAAATAACAGGCAGTACAAACGATTATTCAAAAACAGCTGGCAGTAAAGTAGTGGTAATAACGTCTGGTATTCCACGTAAACCCGGCATGACGAGAGAAGAACTGATTGGTATAAATGCAGGGATTGTAAAAAATGTTACAACCAGTATATTGGAACATTCGCCGGATGCAATAATTGTTGTGATCAGTAACCCGATGGATACAATGACTTACCTGGCTTTGCAGGCAAGTGGTCTTCCAAAAAACAGGGTAATTGGTATGGGCGGTACTTTAGACAGCAGCCGGTTTAAATATTATTTATCTGTTGCGCTTGGCTGTTCACCCGCTGATCTTCATGGGCTTGTAATTGGTGGCCACGGCGATACAACAATGATTCCTTTAACTAGATATGCAACTTATAATAGTACGCCAATAACCAACCTTTTAAGTGAAGAAGTTTTGAAAAAAGTTGCTGCCGATACAATGGTTGGCGGCGCAACACTTACCGGTTTATTGGGAACGTCTGCCTGGTATGCGCCGGGTGCTGCAGGTGCAGCTTTAGTAGAAAGCATTGTAAGAGATGAGAAGAAATTAATGTCTTGTTGTGTAAGCCTGGACGGAGAGTATGGACAAAAAGATATTTGTCTTGGTGTGCCTGTGGTACTTGGCAAAGATGGTTGGGAAAAAATAATTGACTTTAAACTTAATGAAGAAGAACAAGCCGCATTTAACAAAAGTGCTGACGCCGTTAGAAATATGAATGGGGTATTGGCAACCTTAAAATAGGTTTTAATATATGGTCACTTGGCAGGATTTATGCACTTATTGTGAAAAAATGATATGAAATCAGGATTAAGAATTATTGTGCTGGCGGTTATGTTAACCATAATTTTCGAAGCGTGTTCTTCAACCAAAAGCACACAAACAACGACGGCAAATCTTAATGTAGGTGCGTTTTCAGGAAAATGGACTGTAACAGATGTGAGAGTTGATATTCCAGCCGATTATAAGATAGGTGATGTTTTTGATGAAGCACCTTACGAGGATTTTAGAGGCAGTAGATGGGAACTGGTTCGCAATGGCAAAGGTTCTTTCACGCTGAACAGCGGTGCCAGCCAGGAAATATTCTGGTCTTTATATAACCAGGCGAATGAGAAAATGTTCCAATTTAAAAAGTTAGAACACAAAGACAAAGCGAAAAATGTAGATGATGGTTACAGATTACAAATTATGCAGTCGTCAGATACGGCTTTTGTTCTGAGATCAAATCTTAATCTTGGCGATCAAAAACAAGGTTACATCACTTATAACTTTAGTAAGAATTAAATCTAAATTTCTTTAATTAAGAAGCCTGTTTAACGACAGGCTTTTTTGTTGAATCAATTTCAAAAGTTCTTTTACAATAAATTCCGTTAGCAAATTTCATTCACATTATCTTGCGGTAACATGAAGAAGATTGGCATATTAGGCGGTGGTCAGCTTGGCCGGATGTTGTTGCAGGCTGCAGTAAATTATCCGGTTGAGACCTACGTTATGGAAAATGATGCTGATTGCCCGGCGGCACATTTATGCCATCATTTTGTGAGTGGTGACATTAAAAATTTTGATGACGTTTATAATTTTGGGAAGAACCTTGATGCCTTAACTATTGAGATTGAAGCTGTAAATGAAGATGCGCTTGAAAAGTTAGAACAGGAAGGCAAAACAATTTTCCCTAAACCTGCCGCACTTAGAATTATAAAGAATAAAATACTTCAAAAAGAATTTTATAAAAGTCATCAAATACCAACTAGTGCATATGTAGTGACTAATAACCTGGCAGAAGTCAATGAACAAAAGGCGTTTCTGCCGGCAGTACATAAACTTGCCGTTGGCGGTTATGATGGTCGTGGTGTTCAGATTCTAAACAACCCTTCAGATCTAGATAAGGCTTTTGATGCACCTTCTGTGCTGGAAAAACTGGTGGATATAAAGAAAGAAATCTCAATGCTGATTGCTGTAAGTCTAAAAGGGGAAACAGTTTTGTATCCTGCTGTTGATATGATGTTCAACCGGCAGTTGAATCTTTTGGATTACCAGGTTAGCCCTGCCAATATTGATAAAAGCATCTTATGGAAGTTGGAAGCGGTAGCCTTAACATTGGTAAAACATTTAAAAAGCCCAGGCATTTTTGCTGTAGAAACTTTTATTGATTGCAATGACAATGTATGGGTAAACGAAACAGCGCCAAGAGTTCATAACAGTGGTCATCATACTATAGAAGGCAACTACTCATCTCAGTTTGATATGCTTTGGCGCATTATGCTGGATTATCCTTTAGGAAATACGTCATGTATTTTGCCTGCCGCTATCGTAAATATTTTAGGTGAAGAAGGTTATAGCGGCGAAGCAACTTACGAGGGCTTAAAAGAAGTGTTGAAGATGGACAACGTGTTTGTGCATATTTATGGAAAACGGCAAACAAAACCGGGCAGAAAGATGGGCCATGTAACCGTCTTAAGCGGCGAGAAACAGGAGTTACTACATACCGCCAATAAAATAAAGCATACGCTAAAGGTTATAAGCACTTGATATATCGGCTAAATATTTGCTGCTCACATTCCTTCACGTTATTCACAAACTACCCGCAGAATATTAATATTTGTAACGTCTAAAGTTTACTGTTGTATTTCATGAAACAATTTAAACACTGCTATTCCATACTTCTTTGCCTGTTTTGTGTTGCCTGTGGCGGTAAAAAAGATGATGTTATTAAACCTGGCGAACAAGCAGGTCCAAGGCCGCCACAACGTGTTGATGCGGTGGTTGTTGTTCCCCAGAAAATTACCGAGGATATTCAAATTCCCGGCAGTTTATTAGCCTCAGAAACTACGGAAATTCATCCTGAAGTTTCCGGCCGGCTAACGATGCTTAATGTACGTGAAGGTGAAAATGTTGCCAAAGGCAGTGTAATTGCAAAACTTTATGATGCTGATCTGCAGGCACAACTTAAAAAACTGCAGGCCCAACTTAGTATTGGTAATCAAACCTCAACCAGGTTAGAACAACTTTTGAAAATACAGGGTATCAGCCGTCAGGATTATGATCTTGCTGTTTTAAGCTCTAATAATATCAAGGCTGATATAGATATCGTTAGAACGGATATTGGCCGTACTGTAATACGTGCCCCTTTTTCCGGTAAACTTGGTTTAAAAGCAGTTAGTATTGGCGCTTATGTAACACCTCAAACCATTATTACCGTTATTAGGAAAACCAGCGATCTGCGATTAGATTTTACAATCCCTGAAAAATACATCAGTGAAGCAAAAGAAGGTAACAACGTATTTTTTACCGTTGAAGGCAGCCAATCAAGATACACCGCCAAGATATTGGCTACGGAATCCGGTATCTCTGAAAATACCAGGAGCTTGAATGTTAGAGCAACCGTAACCTCGAAAGATGCTGCTTTAACGCCAGGCGCCTTCGCCAAGGTACTTTTAAATTTTGCACCTGATTATACAGCCTTAATGGTGCCCTCACAGTCTGTAATTCCGCAGGCCAGAGGAAAAAAATTGATCTTGTTTAAACAGGGTGTAGCGAAATTTGTTGATATAACTACAGGCGTAAGAGATTCAGCAAATGTGCAGATATTGTCTGGCATAAATGCAGGTGACACAGTAGTTACAACGGGTTTGATGAGTTTAAAGCCTGAAGCCAAGATTGCCATGAACAAGATTATAAAGGCTTCTACCTCCCCGGCTGAGATACCACAATAATTACCTGTTAATTATATAAAAAAATAAAAGCAAATAATGAATATTTCAGAATTAAGCCTTCGGCGCCCTGTGCTGGCGATAGTATTGAATCTGACAATAATATTGTTTGGTGTTATTGGTTTCAAATTTCTAGGCATAAGAGATTATCCTGCCATCGATCCGCCAAACATTAATGTTAGAACTTCTTATGGCGGCGCTAACCCCGATATTATTGAAACGCAGATTACAGAACCTCTTGAAAAAGCCATCAATGGTATTGCAGGTATTAAGAATATCACCTCTTCAAGCAATGCAGGTTCCAGCAATATAAATGTAGAGTTTGAATTAAGCGAAGATCTTGAAGCTGCCGCCAACGATGTAAGAGATAAGGTGTCGCAGGCTACACGGTCTTTGCCGACAGATCTCGAGGCACCGCCTGTGGTATCAAAAGCTGATGCTAGTTCCGATGCCATCATTTCAATGACGGTGCAAAGCAATACCCGAAATCAACTACAGGTAACAGAATGGGCCAATAATGTTTTACTGGAAAGATTGCAAACAATTCCCGGTGTGAGCGGTATACAGATCTGGGGTGAGAAACGTTACGCCATGCGAATATGGTTTGATCCTGAAAAATTATCGGCTTACGGACTTACGCCAAACGATGTACAAATTGCCCTAACGCGAGAAAATGTAGAACTACCCGCAGGTAAAATCGCTGGTAATGCCACAGAGCTTTCAGTGCGCACCTTTGGCCGTTTAAATACGGAAGATGAATTCAATAATATTAGTCTTAAAAATGAGAATGGCGCAAACGTTCGTATAAGAGATATCGGTTATGCAGTTTTGGGACCTGAAAATGAAGAATCGCAATTGCGGGAAAGCGGAATACCAATGATAGCACTCGCTATTGTGCCGCAGCCCGGTACTAATTACGTAGCCATTTCAAATGAATTTTACAAAAGATTTGAGCAGATCAAAAAAGAAATGCCTTCGGATATAAAGCTCAACATCGCTCTTGATCAAACTAAGTTTATAAAACGTTCTATAACCGAAGTTCAAGAAACATTAGCAATTTCCCTTGTCCTGGTAATTATCATTATCTACTTATTTTTTAGAGACTGGCTCATTGCTCTCCGGCCTTTAATTGATATCCCTGTGTCGCTTATCGGCGCATTCTTTATCATGTATCTTTTCGGTTTTACCATTAATGTTTTAACGCTTCTTGCCATTGTGCTGGCCACAGGCCTTGTGGTAGATGATGGCATTGTGGTAACAGAAAATATTTATAAGAGAATGGAAGCTGGCATGGACAAATGGCAGGCAGCTAAAGAAGGATCTAAAGAAATATACTTTGCTGTTATCGCCACTTCCGTAACGTTAGCCTTTGTATTCCTGCCTATCATTTTCCTGGAAGGCTTTGTAGGAAGATTGTTTAGAGAATTTGGTATTGTTGTAGCAGGCGCTGTATTGATATCTGCTTTTGTATCTCTTACCCTTACACCTGTATTGAATGTAAAGTTGAGCAAAAAAGATGTTCATAAACATTCGTGGTTTTACACCAGGACAGAGCCTTTTTTCACCGGTATGGAAAATGGTTACACGAACGCTTTGAAGGCGTTTATGAAAGTAAGATGGGTTGCCTTCATTATCATCGGCATTTGCGGCTTACTTATTTATGTTCTCGGCAATGCAGTACCATCTGAATTGGCACCAATGGAAGACAGAAGCCAGTTCCGCTTACAGGTAACAGCTCCAGAAGGCACTGCTTATGATTATATGGATAATTACATTGATAAGCTAAGCCAATTAATGTTAGACTCAATCCCTGAAAAACAAACGGTGCTTTCAATAACGGCACCTGGTTTTGCAAGCGGCGCAACAAATTCCGGCTTTGTAAGAGTAACTCTTGTTGATCCTCAAAATCGTGTGAGATCTCAAAAACAAATTGTCGAAATGGTGAATCGCAATCTTCCTAAATATAGTGAAGGAAGGGCTTTTGCTATTGAAGAACAAACTATTGCCGTAAACCGTCGTGGTGGACAGCCTATACAATTTGTAATACAAAATAATGACTTCAATAAACTGTCGCAAGCGCTTCCAAAGTTTTTAGATGAAGCAGGCAAAAGCCCTGTGTTGCAAGGCGTAGATGCAGATCTTAAATTTAATAAACCTGAACTGCGCATTAATGTTGACCGGCTTAAAGCCAGTGAATTGGGCGTTGCTGTCGAAGATATTTCTCAAACATTACAACTTGCCTTAAGTAACAGGAGGCTTGGCTATTTTACAAAAGAAGGCAAACAATACCAGGTAATGGGACAGGTAGATCGTAAGGATCGGGACGATCCCACAGATCTTAAAGCCTTATACGTAAGAAACACTGCCGGCGCAATGATTGGCTTAGATAACCTTGTAACGTTTGAAGAAGCTACGAGTCCATCAACTATATATCATTTTAACAGGTATAAGTCTGCAACAATTTCGGCAGGGTTGGCGCCGGGTAAAACTATAGGCGATGGCATTGCTGTAATGCAGGAAATTGCTAATAAACAATTAGACCCATCCTTTGCTACACAACTATCAGGCAGCAGCCGCGATTTTAAAGAAAGCGCCAGCAACACATCTTTCGCTTTATTACTTGCGCTTGGTCTTATTTTTCTGGTGCTTGCTGCCCAGTTTGAAAGTTTTATTGACCCTTTCATTATTATGGTTACTGTGCCACTCGCTATTGCAGGTGCATTATTGTCGCTTTGGGTATTTGGGCATACGTTAAACATTTTCTCTCAAATAGGAATGATTATGCTGATTGGGCTTGTAACCAAGAATGGCATTTTAATAGTTGAGTTTGCGAACCAGAACAGGTTGAAAGGCATGCATCGTAGTGAAGCTGCTATATACGCAGCAGGACAGCGTTTGCGACCAATCCTGATGACCAGCCTTGCTATGGCGCTTGGCGCTTTACCAATTGCGCTTTCACTAGGCGCTGCGGCTACAAGCCGTGTTCCGCTTGGTATTGTAATTGTAAGCGGCATTATTTTTTCACTGATACTTACACTGTTTGTAATTCCTGCAATGTATTCTTATATGTCATCTGCAAAAAAACGTAGCCAGCTTGATGAACCTGTTGAACCAACACCACAACCTGCATAATTCCTTTTCATGAAAGTTCTTAGAGTAATTTTTTGCTGCATTGGTATAATTATAAGCTACAGGTCAGGTGCGCAGGAGCTTTTAACACCTGAGGAAGCTATTGCTACAGCTTTACAGAATAATTATGACATCAGATTATCAAAAAATGATTCTACCATTTACGCTATTGATTATTCATATGCAAACGCCGCATTTATACCAACTATCAGCGGACAAGGCGGATTGATTTTTAATAACAACAATCAAAAACAAAAATTAGCAGACGGCACTGATAGAAAGGCTGCAGGCGTTAAATCAAAAAACACGAGTTCGTCACTTAATCTCGATTGGGTTTTATTTGACGGTCTAAAGATGTTTGTTACCCGAAATAAATATAAAGAGTATGTAAGCCTTGGTGATCTAATCATTAAAAACCAGGTAACAGATATAGTAGCAAATGTGGTAACCACTTACTATAATATAGTGAGGCAAAAACAATCATTAAAAGCTATTGAAGAATTAATGGTTTTAAACAGGGCTAGGTTACAATTAGCTGAAGTGAAACTGGAAGTAGGTCTCGGTATAAAACCTGATGTATTGCAAGCCAAGGTTGATCTGAATGCACAAATCTCTGCTCAATACAGACAACAGACTTTAATACAACAACAGAAAGAAAATCTTAATAGGCTGATGGCAGTAAATAAGGGTGTTGAATATGAAGTGCAGGATTCAATACCAATTGATTCCACACTTTTATTAAATGAGGTGGCCAGCGATCTTGAAAATAGCAGTCCTGTAATCTTATTATCGAAAAAAAATATTGATATAGCAAGGCTTACACTTAAAGAAAGAAAAGCCGAACGCTGGCCTGTTGTAGCCTTCCAATCGGCTTATAATTTTAATCAGACTAATAATAATTCTGTTGTAAATCCATTCAGCCCGCTATACAGTCAAAATCGCGGATTTAATTATGGCCTTACAGCTACCGTCCCAATTTTTAATAATTATGTTACAAAAAGAAATATAAAACAGGCGCAGGCTGATATAAACTTTCAAACACTCACGCTGGAGAATCAACTTTCAATATTAAATACAAATATTATTAATGCTTACCGCGAATACGATTTTCAAAAAAGAGCCCTGGCGTTAGAAGAAGCGAACATTGGTCTTGCTAAAGAAAATGTAAACATCGCTTATGAAAGGTATAAGCTGGCGGTAACAACTTTTATCGAGTTGAGAGATGCACAGCAAAGTCTGCAACAGGCTTATGACAGATTGATTGCAGCCCGTTATGATACAAAGGTTGCTGAAACTGAATTGCTACGGTTAAGGGGAGAGTTTATAAAAAAACGATAACGTTATTTATTGCGACCCTACTTCATCTGTGCAAAGCAAATGCTGTACATTTATCTCTATAATTTTTCATTTAAGTAAGCGTATGGGAAGCATTCCTTTAGTCGGTATTATAATGGGCAGTGATAGCGACCTTGCTGTAATGCAGGCTGCTGCCGATGTTTTAAAGTCTTTTGATATTTCCTTTGAGCTTACGGTTGTTAGTGCCCATCGTACGCCTGAGCGCATGTTCAGTTATGCAAAATCTGCAAAGGATCGAGGTTTAAAAGTTATCATTGCCGGTGCAGGAGGTGCCGCACATTTACCAGGTATGGTGGCCGCTCTAACAACATTGCCGGTAATAGGTGTGCCGGTAAAATCTTCTAATTCTTTGGATGGCTGGGATTCTATCTTATCAATTCTTCAAATGCCAAATGGCGTTCCTGTAGCAACGGTAGCACTCAATGCAGCCAAAAATGCAGGTCTTCTTGCTGCACAGATTATAGGCACTTCTAATAATCTTGTTAGCGATAAACTTTGTGATTACAAGAAAGAAATGGAAAAAGAAGTGCTTGAAAAAGCGGAGCGCATGAAATAGTAATTATGTGGACGCTGTCAACTCAACAATTGTGAAACCGTCATTAAGCACCGCAGAGTTTTTATAAAGAGCATCAATAAATGCTGCGCCATGCTTTGCATAATAAGGCAAAAAATTATCTATTCTTTCCTGCAATTGACCATGAGGAAACAACAGAGATTTTAGTTTTGATATCTGTCGTTGTTCAGCTTCAAACTTTCTTTTTTCAGCTTTCAACATTTTCTTTTCTAACACATTTAAAGCGTTCAAAGCCTTTGCCTGTAAAGCTTCTGCATGTTGCTGAAGTGTGACATCAATATTTTTTACAACTTTATTAATATCGTTATATGTATTTACTATCTGTTGTTTTTCTAAAGATAAATACACTTGATTCTTACTTTCCCTTTTCACCCAATCAGAGAGAAGATCAGTTTCCTGTTTAAAAATATCTAAGGTTGTGAAGTGTAATTTTTCCTGCAACAATTTTGCTTTTTCATTGATCAGCAAAAAGGAATTGCGCAATAACAACACAGGAAAAGGCACTTGATAATTTTCAAACAAAGCTTTTAATTCAAGCCAGTAGGCCAACTCTCCTCCCCCGCCAATAAAAATGATATTTGGCAAGATGGTTTCCTGGTATAACCCACGTAGGATAACATTTGGACTAAAACGATCAGGATGATCCTCCAATTCAATTAATATTTCTTCTCTTGAAAAACTTATAAGGGAATCATCAACATAAAAATTTCCTTTCTCAATAAACCTGTTTCTTAAATCATCTTTAAAATAAAATAAGTTAATATCCCTTGGCTGGGCTTGTACTTTATACTTTGCGGGGAATTGCTCAGCTGTTTTATTTACTATTTGCGAAGGCTTATTTTCAATGAGATCATCTTTAAAAACCTGTTGCATTTTTTGTTTAAGCTCTGGTACATCTGCTAACAAAATTATAAGGCCATAATTCTTAAACAATTCATTTACAAAAAGAAATGTAGCTTCCTGAATAGTTGTGCCTTTTACAAAGAACCTTGTAAGAAGCTGTTGTACATCACCGGCAAACTTCAATCCTGCAAGTTGTGCGATAAGTTTTTGTGTGATCTCAATTAACGGAGCATCAACCAGCATCTTACCAACAGCACCTTTTTGTTTTGTTTTCCATTCGTGTTTTATACCATCAATATTAACGTGACCAAGTTCTTTTAGATCGGCGTCTTCGCTGCCCATGTAATAAACTGGCACAAAACGATTTCCGCTTAATTCTTCATTTAAATGATCAGCCAGTTTTATGGCGTGTAATATTTTATAGATAAAGTAGAGATGACCTGTGAATATATTAGGCTGATGCGCCGTACAAATAGTGAAAGTATTTTCCTTCTTCAGCAGTTCAATATTTTCAAGAACCTTTTCAGACGTTTCAGCTCTACTATACTGAAGTCGCAAAACATCTGAAATGAGCGCCCTGTCGGTGTTATAGGCTCTGCGGTCGTTTATAGCCTGCTGTATGCCTTGTATGGTTGGGCTATGTTTATAAAAAGGCTTTAGCACTTCCTGCTGTTCCAAATAATCTAAAATAATCTGCGAAAAAAATCCTGTGTGAGCGTATGAAACTTTTAACATGCGTTCTTTAAATCAGCATTAAAAATACATAACAACGACATATAAAGATATTCGATAGATCTGTTAAACCAGTTCGCCTTCAAGATCGTAGTCGTATGCATTGGTGATCTTAAGCTGTACGAATTCTCCCGGTGTTAATTTCTTTGAAGTTTTTATAATGACCTCGTTGTCCACTTCAACACTATCAAATTCGGTGCGACCAATGAACCTGCCTGCTTCTTTTTTATCAACGATCACTTTTACTACCTGGCCAATTTTTTCCTGGTTTTTAGCATAAGAGATTTCCTGTTGCAACTCCATAATACTTTGAGCCCTTTGCTCTTTTATTTCCTGCGGGATATTATCAACATAATCATAAGCGCTGGTATTTTCTTCATGAGAATAAGAAAAAATGCCAACCCTGTCGAATT